>NZ_BAAAYN010000080.1 GCF_039536245.1 Cryptosporangium minutisporangium
ACAGGAGAGCGCACGAGGGAGCCGCCGGAGAGAAATCACCGGCATCTTTAAGTCCTGTCGGGTTTCGTCCTCCTCTGACTTGAGCGTCCATTTCTGTGATGCTCGTCAGGGGAGGCGGAGCCTATGGAAAAACGGCAACGCCGCATCCTTTTCTCCGGCCCTTTCTGATTTGAGCGCCTTTGCTTTATCCCGTTATCCGTGAGTCGGTCACGCCCGCCGCAGCCGAACGGCAGGAGCGCAGCTACCGAGTGAGCGAGGAGGCGTCATTTCATCTGTCCGTGCATGGTATTGCGGACGCTCCTGAGCCACATATCACACCTGCCACATGAGGCACTTTCATGAATCGTGCTCTCATGCCAACATAGTAAGCCAGTATACACAGCGTAAACGCTGTGACTGGTTCAGGGCTGCGCCCCGAAACCCGCTAACACCACTGACGCGCTGGCGCTTGTCCAACGCCGGAGCGACCCGGAAAACTTTTCCGTGCCGTCCGGCGTTTGCGAAGGAGGGATAATGCAGAAGCCGAAGAAGAAGCCGCTCGTCGTAAAAAAAAGATCCTGGCATCCGGCAGTGATGGCAAATCTGATGCGTCAGGCACAGGAGGAAGATTACCGCCGGGAGCAGATGGCAGAGCTTGAGCGTTCAGCCCGGTCACATTTTGCGGATATCGGAGGAGAGGATGGCGGTTAAGCGTACCCGTTTTTTAGGTATCCGGGT
>NZ_BAAAYN010000081.1:0-139 GCF_039536245.1 Cryptosporangium minutisporangium
GCTGGGCCGGACGGTGACCAGGCCGGCCTGGAGCGCGGGCGCCCAGGCCGACATCTCGGTGACGCCGGCCGCGGCCAGCAACGTCCGCGGGTCGGTGTTGGCCGCCGCGGTGGCCGCGTGGAGCAGCAGCCGCCGGGGG
>NZ_BAAAYN010000081.1:235-6492 GCF_039536245.1 Cryptosporangium minutisporangium
AACAGCGCGGTCACCCGGGCCAGGTCGATCCGCGGCCGAGTGGCACGCGCCCCGGCCGGACCGGACGCCGGGCCGGACCTCGGGCCGGACGCCGGGCCCGACCTCGGGCCGGACGGCCCACCGACCACGGAGGCCGCCGCCAGCGCGACCAGCGCCGCCGGCGACCCCGCGGCGCGGGCGAGGATCGCGGCGCGGGCCTGCTCCGGAAGCCGGACCGGCTGCGCGTCGAGCACGCGCACCGCGTCCGCCGGGCTCCGCGGCGGCAGCACGACCGAGGGGACGACGTCGGCCCACGCCGGGAGCCCGTCGACACCGGCAGTGAGCAGCACGGTGATCGGCACGCCCGGGGCGCCGCGGACCAGCCGGTCGAGCAGGTCCCGGGTCTGCGGGCTGCTCCGCTCCGCGTCGTCCACCGCGAGCAGGACCGGCGTGCTCCGGGCGGCGCGGATGAGCGCGGCCGCGAGCGCCGCTGGGTCGCCGCCCCGCGCGGCCGCACACTGCGCGTCCGGAAGCAGGTCGATCTCGGACGTCAGCGAGCGGGCCAGGCGCACGGGACCGCTCGGGTCGAAGACGGCCAGGACGCGCCGCGGTCCGGCCCGGAGGGCCATCCGGACCGCGGCCGCCAGCAGCCGCGTGCGGCCGGAACCCGGCGCACCGCTGACGATCAGCGTCGACGGGCCGTGCCGACCGGCGTCGACGCAGCGGCGGAGCCGGTCGAGCTCGCGGCCCCGTCCGAGCAACCCGTCGGCCGGGTCGGGTAGCAACTCGGTGGTCATCTGACTCCCCGGGATCACGACGTCGGTAGCACGTCGGGAAGCTGATGCCGGCTCGCCACCTCGAGAACCGGATAGATGCGGTAGAGGTGGGACCCCACCGTTCGCGCGGAGATCGAGAGTCGTTCCCCGATCTGCTGGTTCGTCATCCCCTCCGCCGCCAGACGGACGATCTGCTGTTGCTGTGCGGTCAGGCGCTCGAACCGGGACGCCGCGGGTGCGTTGCCGCCGACGCGCAGGTGCCTGCGAGCCTGCGAGCCGTGGCCGTCGGCGCCGAGGTGCTCGAACGCGGTGGCCGCCTCGCCGAGCAGCGGCGTCGCCTCCGCCGGGCGCCGTCGCTTCCGGAGCCACTCGGCGTACCCCAGCTGCGCCTCGGCGTACTCCAGCGGCCAGTGCTGGGCGTGGACCGGGTCGCCGACGGCGGCGCGGAAGTGCTCCTCGGCCGCTCCGTCCTCGGCCAGCAGCGCCCGGGCGTGGTGCAGCAGCGCCGCGAGCCGGGCGGTGGGGCGCGGCCCGGCGACCCGGAGGCAGGCCGCCATCACGTCGGCGAGGTCGGCCCGGCGTCCGGTCCGGGCCGCGCACCAGGCGAGCTGGGGCAGCGCCCGCGGCGCAATGATCTGGTGGAGGGGCGCCCCGTCGGCCGCGAACATCGCGCGCAGGTGCCGATAGGCGCTGTCGTGGTCCCGGGCCGCCATCGCGATGAGGCCCGCGGCCCGGTGCCGGAGGCACACGACCAACGCGTTGTCCGCCGGATCGACGTCGACCCGATCGGTGCGCAGCGCGGCGCGGGCATCCGCGACGTTCCCCCGGAGCGCGGCGATCGTCGCCCGCAGGGCCGGAGCGGCGGCGAGCAGCAGGGTCATGTCGCCGACCGCGGCGAAACACTCGACCTCGTCAAGGACGTCCGCGGCCTCCGCCCACTGTCCGGCGTCGATCAGGGCCTGGATCAGCAGCAAGGACCGGACCGCGACCGACCCGAACGATCCGGTCTGCCGCTGGCCGGCGAGGACCGCACGGAGGGTCGCGATGGCGAGCGCGGTGTCGTCGACCAGCCAGGCGACCGAGCCGACGAAGAGCAGGCGCGCCACCTCGGCCAGCCCCGTCGTCGGCTCCATCAGCGCCGCTGCGGAGCGGTCGCGGAGCTGGTCGGCGTAGCCCGCCGGATCCGCGATGGCCAAGACGCTCGCCAGAGCCGCCGGATTGGCGCGGCGCGGGATCATCGCCTCGCCGAGCGGACCACCGTGCGTCAGGCGCAGCGCGGACAACAGCGCGGGAAGGGCCGCCCGCTGCGCCGGCACGCCGGAGAAGAGCGCCGCGGTGGCGGCGATCGTCACCGCGGTGAGCGCGACCTGACCGTCCCGGGGTTGCTCGTCGACCACCCGGCCGGCCAGCGCGAACGCTCGGCTCCACGAACCGGCGTGGGTGAGCGCGAGCGCGGCACCGCAGGCCGCCGCGCCGCGCACGTCCGCGGAGCGGCTGCGGGCATCGACCTGCTCGGACAGCTGGACCGCCCAGGACGGGTCGCCGGCCCGGTACGCCGCGTAGACCGCCTTGGCGTAGCGCCGGGCGGCATCCTCGTCGCCCTCGCTGCGCTCGGCCGCGCGGTGGAGCGCGGCGGCGGCCTCGGAGAACGCGCCACGGCGGATCGCCAGCCCGGCGGCGTCCTCCAGGAGCACGGCGACCGACTCGTCCGCGCCCGGCTCGGCGGCCGCCAGGTGCCAGGCACGCTGGTACGCGTCGTCGGTCTGCGCGGCCAGATCGCGGTGGGCCTGAGCGCGGTCACTGTCCGACGCGTCGGCGTAACAGACCGTCCGGAGCAGCGGATGTCGGAACAGCACTCGGTCCCCGGCGACCGTGACCAGGCCCGCCTCCTCGGCGGGTTCCCAATCGCGCAGGTCGTCGGCGCTGCCTGCGGCGGACAGGATCGTCCAGACGCTGTCGCGGCCCCACGCCGCAGCGGCGTGGAGCAGCAGTCGCCGGGTCGGCTCCGGAACCGCGCGCAGCTGGGCGGCGAACGCCCAGTGGAGCCGGCCGTCCGGGAGCGGGCCGGTGGCGTCGAGTGCGCGGTCACCGGCCGTGCCCACCGCACGGCTCAGCTCGACGATCGCCAGCGGGTTGCCGTCGGCCTGGCGCAGGATCTCGCCGCGCGCCCAGCCGCGGGGAGCGTCGGGTTGCCGATCGAGCAGCTCCGCGGCGGACACCGGGCAGAGCGGCCCGATCTCGTAGGTCGGGAGCTGCTCGGCGGCGACCAGGGGCGGCACGGCATCCCGGGCGGCGAGCAGGACGGCGACCGGCTCCCGGCTCAGGCTGCGCAGCACGAGCATCAGCAGACGCAACGAGTCCCGGTCGGCGTTCTGGACGTCGTCGACCAGGAGGAGGACCGGGCGACGCGACGCGAGGCGGGCCAGCAGGGCGAGGATCGCCCGGCGCAGCACCGGCGGATCGACCGCACCGTCCGGCTCCGGGGCGCGGAGCTGCGAGAGCGCCTGCGCGAGCGGGCCGGGAAGGTCGGCGGGGAGCGGATCCACCGCGCCGAGCAGGCGGCGGAGCGCGCCGTAGGCGTCGTTCCGGTCGGTGTCCGCACAGGACACCGGAAGGACCGTGCGCCCGTCGGCACGGGCTTGGTCCCGCGCGGCGACGAGCAGGGTGGTCTTGCCGATCCCGGCCTCGCCGACGACGACGAGCGCGGCCGTTTCCGTCCGGCTCCGGTCGAGGACCTCGGCGACGTCGGCCAGCTCGCGTGCCCGCCCGATCAGCGCCATGCCACCACGACGGTCACCGGCCGGTCACCATCGGAAATGCTCGGCCATGGCTGCTCACCTGGGGGAATGTACAGGATTACGGAACCGGTTCAGACGGGTGACGACCGTCGGGTGGGACACAGCCGCCAGCGGTCGACGGAGCGGGGATCCCGCCGTAAGGTCACGATGCGGGTACCGGGTGAACGAGCGGGAGGTTTCGGGTGACCGACGACGAAATGCGTCGGCCCCCGGTCGCCCTCGATCCCGCGGTGCGGGGCCTGATCGCCGCGTCGGAGCACCCGCCCTACCTCGACGAGATCGGCCCGGTCGACGGTCGGCGCGCGCTCGAGGAGGCGCAGGGCCGCGCACCCGACGATCCCCGCGTGGACGCGCAGTTCCTGGTGGCGCCGGTCGGCCCGTCGGGGCTGGTCGGCTTCTGGGTCTTCCGCCCCGCCGCGGCCGGACCGCCCGGGAAGGCCGCGGCCGAACCGCCCGCCGCGGTCGAACCGCCCCGGGACACCGCGGCCGAGCCGCCCGGCATCGGCGAGCCGCCCGGCGTATTGGTGTACCTGCACGGCGGCAAGTGGATGCTCGGCGACGCGCACACGCACTCCCGCCTCGTCACCGATCTGGTCGTGCTCAGCGGCTCCGCCGTGGTGGTCCCGGAGTACACGCGCACCCCGGAGGCGCGGTACCCGGTCGCGATCGAGGAGGTCTACGCGCTCCTCGTCTGGCTGGTCGACGCGGCGTCCGAGCTGGGGCTGGACCTGAGCCGGACCGCGGTGGCCGGGGACTGCGCCGGCGCGACGATGGCGGCCGCGATCACACTCCTGGCCAAGCGCCGCAGCGGGCCGCGGATCCGCGCCCAGCTGCTCTTCTACCCGCTGCTGGATCCGGCGTGCGACTCCGCGTCGCAGGCGGAGTTCGACTCCGGCTACCTGCTCACCCGGCGAGCGCTGCGCTGGTACTGGCAGCAATACTGCGACGATCCGCGCCAGCTGGCCGAGCCGACCGCCGCGCCCGGGCGCGCGTCGCTGGAGGACCTGGCCGGACTGCCGCCTGCTCTCATCATCACCGCCGAGGCCGACGTCACCCGCGACGAGGGGGAAGCGTACGCGGCCCGGCTGCGGGAGGCAGGGGTGTCCGCCGCCGCGGTCCGGTACCTGGGCACCGTGCACGACTTCGTCTCACTCACCGCGCTCCGGCGCTCGCCGGTGTCCCGGGAGGCGATCCGCCAGGGCGCGGCGTTCCTGCGCGAACACCTCTCCGACGCCGGCCGCTGATCCCCGCGGCCGGCCGGAGAAGGTCAGCCAGTCGCCGGAGTGGGGATCAGCACGATCTTGCCCCGGGGGTGCGCACCGGCGAGCGCGCGGTAGGCCTCGCGCACCTGCTCCAGCGGGTACGTCGCAGCGATCGGCACCTCGAGCTCACCGGCGCTCGCCAGCGCGGCCAGCTCGGCGATGACCTCGATCCGGCCGCCTTCCGCGTTCCCCTCCCCCTTGACGCCGTACTTCGCCGGTGCCGCGAAGTCGACGACCGTGTCGATCCGTTCCGGGGTGATGCCCAGCTCGTACAGTCCGATCTCGACGTAGCCGCCGCCGACCGCATCGAGCAGGGCGTCCGGCTTGCCCACCGCGAGGATCCGCTCGGCGACCCCCTCGCCGTACGTCACCGGCACGACGCCGTGCCAGCGGAGCCACTCGTGGTGGCGCTCGCTCGCCAGGCCGATCACCGTGGCACCGGCCCGCCTCGCCAGCTGCACCGCGAGCGACCCGACGCCACCCGCCGCACCCGCGACGACCACCGTGTCGCCCGGCCGCACGGCGACCGCCCGCACCATCGCCCACGCGGTGGCACCGGCGACGTAGAGCGATCCGGCTACCTCCCAGGGCAGACCGGCCGGCTTGGCGGCGAGGTCCCCCGCGTCGACGACCACGAGCTCGGCGTGGCTGGCCCGCCGGTCGGTGAACCCGAGGACCTCGTCTCCGGGAGCGAAGCCGGTGACGCCCGGTCCCACCTCGGCGACGACGCCGGCCACGTCGCTGCCTTCGCCGGACGGGAACGTCGCCGGCCACCGGTCGTGCAGCAGACCCGCACGAATCTTGGCCTCCCCCGGGTTGATCGAGGCCGCGCGCACCTCGACCAGAACCTGACCGGCGCCCGGCACCGGCCGCTCCACCTCGACGACGCGCAGGACGTCGACGTCGCCGTACTCCGCGAACCGCACTGCCTTCGGCATGACATACCTTCCTTCGGATCGAGCCCGAATATTAGCTCTAATAATCTAAGCGGCAACATATTTACTGCTAACCTTCGTCTCGTGGAACTGCGGACGCTCTTCGACGACCTGGTGCGGCTGGAGACGGTGCTGTGGAACGTGGTGGACGCCCGCCTCCGGGACGCCTGCGACCTGACGCTGGGCTCGCTGGACGTGCTCCGGGTGATCGATCGGACCCCCGAGTGCCGGGTGCAGGAGGTCGCGGACGCGCTGGCGATCACGGTCGGGGGCGCGAGCCAGGCCGTCGACCGGATCGAGCGGCAGGGGCTCTGCGCGCGGCACGCCAACCCGAAGAACCGCCGGTCATCGGTGCTGCGGCTCACGCCAGCCGGTCGCGAGCGGACGGACGAGGCACTGGCGGTCTTCGACGCCGCACTGGCGGACGTGCTCGGGGACGCGCTCTCCGCCGCTGATCGCGCCGCCTTCACGGAGAGCCTGCGTACGCTCCGCGCCGCCGCGACCGCC
>NZ_BAAAYN010000082.1 GCF_039536245.1 Cryptosporangium minutisporangium
CGGACACCGAACCGGGCAAGCCAGGAATTGGCTGCCCGGCCCGGCGATCAGCTGAGCCGGCACTCGGCATTCCGCGGACGCTCAGCCGGACAGAGGTACCAGTACCCCGGGCTCCGACGCCGTTGGCCACCCATTAGGGTCACCGCGTGACTCTGCGGGACGGGACGCCCCGTTGACCAGGGCCGGGGACGCCACCCCCGACCACTGCGGGATCGGCATGCCGGACGGAAGCGACTGTCCGAACCCCGCCGAAGTGAAGCTCGCCGACGGCTCCGGGGCCGCGGCGTGGAGCTGCGCCGAGCATGCGGACGAGGTTCTCGTCAGCGCTCGTGGCGTTTTCATCGCCAGCGACGAGCCGGACGGTCTGACCGCCTTCCTGGCCGCCCGCGGCCGCCAGCCCGACGGCACCCTGAACCCGAGGAGTTCCTGATACGTCAAGTGACCGCTTGGTTGCGGCTCCAACGGGGAATGAGGGGATCAGTTCCTGCGGGCACCAAACCAACCCCCCGTCGGGTGCCCCCACCCCAGGAGGTCGCGAGATGCGTATCGGAAGCATTGTGCTGGTGATCTGGTTGCTGATCGGCGTCATCGCGGCAGCACAACGCGACTACTTCTCCGGCGGAGACGCCACCTGTGCGAAGACGGGCACGGTGATCGTCACGATCATCGCGGGTCCGCTGAACTACTTCGGGCTCAACCCGAAGGTGGACTGCGAGACTCCGCAGCCGTCGAAGTAGTGGGGAACGGCGGGGCCGGCGGTGGCGTAAACCACTGCCGGCCCCGTGCTGTGCGCGGTTAATGTCGGTGGAGCGAGAGGAGCTCCACCGATGTACGTCCCGTCCCACTTCGCGGTACCCGCGGACCGCCAGGCCGAGCTGCTCGGCCGCGGTGGTTTCGCGCACCTGGTGACGCCGACCGCGGAAGGGCTGGTCTCCACGCCGCTCCCCCTGCTCTACGACCCCGGACGCCCTGGACGGGGCGCGTTGCTCGGGCACGTCGCCCGGAACAACCCGCACTGGCGCGACCTACCGGACACCGAGTCGCTGGCGATCGTCACCGGGCCGGACGCGTACGTCTCGCCGGGGTATTACGCGACCAAGCGGGAGCACGGCCGAGTGGTGCCGACGTGGAACTACGAGGTGCTGCACGTCCACGGGCGGCTCGTCGCGCACGACGACGTCGCCTGGCTACGGGACCTGGTCACCCGGCTCACCGATACGCACGAGGCCGGGCGGGCGGCGCCGTGGGGCGTCACCGACGCGCCGGAGCGTTTCATCGACGGCCAGCTCCGGGCCATCGTCGGCCTGGAGCTGGTGATCAGCCGGGTCGAGGCCAAGGCGAAGCTCAGCCAGAATCGGTCGGCCGCCGACCAGGACGGCGTGCTCGCCGGGCTGGCCGCGTCCGGGCTGCCCGGCGAGGCCGCGGTGGCCGCCGCGATGCGAGCCGTTCACCCGGGTGGCTGACCGGCCCACTCGTGATGCGGGCCGCGGTGCACCGCGGTGTAGACGGCGTCCCGGAGCCGGTTCGCCTGCTCGTCGGTGAGCGCACCGGTCAACGGCCGCAGGACGAGACGCAGCAACGCGTTGACCTGACCCGGGCGGAGTCCCAGCCGACGCCGCGCTGCGACCGGTAGCTCGTCGTAGCCGGTGACCGCGAGGATCGAGACCGACTCGAGCTGCTCGGCGTCCGGCCCCAGCGCCGCCCGCACGGCGTCACCGACCAGCTCGGCGTCCGGAGCCGCGTCGAGGACGACCGACACGTCGCGGCGGATCGGTGGTTGCCGGGACACCGGCCGCCAGGGCGCCAGATCCCGCATCTGCGTCGCGACCCGGGGATCACCGGAGCGGAGCAGGCGGATGTCGTCGACGCCCTTCCGGAGCATGAGCGCCCGGTCCAGGCCCATGCCGAGCGCCAGCCCGTTCCACCGGCTCGGTGCCAGCCCGGCACATTCGAGCACGGCCGGCGCGATCAGCCCGCACTCGGCCAGCTCGACCCACCCGGCCGGTGTCTCGACGTCGACCTGCCGACCGTCGACGGTGTACGGATGGGTGGCCGGCACCAGCCGGTAGCGCGCGCCGGGCAGCACCGCCTCGACGACGCGGGCCACCATCTCTTCCAGGTCGGAGCCGCGCTGGGGCCGGGTCGTCACCCGCCACAGGTCGACCTGGTGCGGCGCGCCGACGTGCAGCCGGTCGATCGTGTCCCGGCGGTAACAGAGTCCTGGCAGCGCCACCAGGACGTCGGGGCTCGGTGCCGCGGCGAGTGCGCGGAGCGCGGGCGGAATACCGGCGGTCGTGTGGCTGCGCAGCATCACGGTCTCGGCGACGTACCGGCTGTACCGGGCGTCCCGGGTGACCGCGTCGGCGGCGTAGCCCAGCCGGTCGTAGTTGTCCTCGACGGACACCAGCGGGCGGCGTCGCTGGACGTCGAGTGCGCACTCCCAGGCGGCGGTCAGCGCGGAGAGCACGTCGTCCAGCAACAGCTGCATGGCGTGCGGCCCGGAGGACGGATCGGACAGGTCACGCAGCCGCAGGGCAGCCGCGAGCTCGGGGATCGAAAGCAGAGTGGGCACGAGCGTTTCCTCGTCGACGTCGGGGTGGGAACGGGTCTCTCCCCCGGCGGTCGACGCCCGCGCTACCGGCCGATCACGGCGCCCGCGCGGCTGAACGACAGCCGGGGGCGGCGAAAGGAGGCCGGTGAGATCCGCATACCCCCACGGTAAAACCGTCGGCGAGCGAATTAACCGCCGACGAACGCGCGCAGCGTCTCGGCGTTGCGCACCGCGTGGCCGTGGCCGTCGTTGTTGAAGTACGCGTACACCTCGTGCCCCGACCCGGCCCACTCGCGGAGCCGCTCCGCCCACCAGCGAAGGTCGTCGTCGGAGTACGACCCGGCGTAGAGGTGCTCGGTGTCCGGGCCGTGGAAGCGCACGTAGACGAAGGGCGCGGTGGCGCGCAGGATGCACGGCAGCTTCGCGCCGCTCATCACGCAGTACGCAGCTCCGTGCCGCTCCAGCAGCCCGAACACCGCCTCGTCGTGCCAGCTCGGGTGACGCAGCTCGACCGCGACCGGCAGCCAGGACGGCAGGCAGCCGAGGAAGTAGTCCAGCCGGGCGTCGTCGCGTTGATGGGCGGGATGAGTCTGCACGAGCAGGACCCCGCGCTTGTCCCCCAGCTCGTGCCAGCAGGCCGCGATCCGCTCGATCCACACCTCCGGCTCGAAGAGCCGTTTGGCGTGGGTCAGACCACGCGGCGCCTTCACGGTCAGGCGGAAGCCCTCCGGGAGGCGCTGCCGCCAGCCGGCGAACGTCGCGGTCTTCGGCCACCGGTAGAAACTCGCGTTCAGCTCGACGGTGGAGAACCGCTGGACGTAGTGGGCGAGCCGATCGCGGGGCGGCGTACCCGGTGGGTACAGCACGTTCTCCCAGTGGTCGTAGCTCCAGCCCGAGGTTCCGATGTGCACGTCTCTAACCTGCCCAGACGGGCGCCTCCGCTACCGCCCGAGGCGCCGCGAACGAGTCCGGTAGCCCGTTCACGTAGCGGGCGGCGGCCAGCGCGGCGACAACGAGGACGACGAGGCTCGCCATCGCGACCGTGACCCCGACGGCAACCCCGCGCAGCCGTCGCGGTCGAACCCCGTCTGCCGCGGGCACCCGCCAGAACGCCAGAACGACCAGGGCGACGCCGAGCGCGAGCACACCGGCGGCGACGCCCCGGTGCTGGTCGACGGTCTGCGGCTGCGGGATGAACCAGGCCTCCTCGTATCCGCTCCGGTACTGCTCGGCCCGGTAGCGCCCGACCCCGACCAGGAAGACCTGGATCGGGAGCAGCCCCCACGCGATCGGACGCACGGCCGCGATCCGTCCCCGCCACGCACCGGCCGCGAGGACGGTGAGCGCCACGGCGAGCAGCAGCGAGACCAGGCCGAGGGCACCGGCGACGTCGAGGCTCTCGCTGTACTCGGACACGTCCTGCCACGATTGCTGCGCGTGGGCACTCAGCACCCGGTCGCGGCGCCACACCGCCTCGTCCGCGTACCACCGCACGGCGTAGAGGTGAGCCACGGCGGCCAGCGCCAGCGGAACGGAGACGAGGTAGCGACGCATCGCACCAGGTCAGCACCCGCCCGCAGACGTCGCCACGATCTGTCGGCTAACCGTCTGCGGGCCGGCCGCTACCGGGCTCAACGACCGAGCTGGGACAGCTTGTCCTTGAACAGCGTCGTGGCGGTGGCGACCTTGTTCGGCTGGCCCTTGAGCCACGACTCGGCGAACTTCTTCGCCTGCTCGTACCCGACCTTGCCGGGCAGCGGCGGCTCGTTCGGGTTGACGTCGATGTCGACCAGCGCCGGTCCGTCGAACGCCAGCGCCTCGGCGAGCGCACTCCGGACGTCGCCGGGCTCGGTGACCTTGCGGCCGTATCCACCGCAGGCCTCCGCCCAGGCCGCGAAGTTGCCCTCCGGCATCGGGTACCGGACGCCGTGCTCCGGGTAGCCGAGCACCATCTGCTCCCAGAGGATCTGGCCGAGCGAGTTGTTGTTGTTGATCACGACCTTCACCGGCAGGCGGTGCTGCACCGCGGTGAGGAACTCGGCCATCAGCATCGCGAACCCGCCGTCGCCGAGGTACGCGATGATCTGACGCTCCGGGTAGGCCAGTTGCAACGCGTTGGCGTAGGGCAGGCCGGGAGCCATCGTCGCCAGGTTGCCCGACAGGTAGAAGCCCCGGTCGCCGCGGATCGTCCAGTGGCGGGCCGCCCAGGTCGCGATCGTGCCGGAGTCGCACGTGAGGATCGCGTCGTCGGTGGCGAGCTCGGACAGGACACCGACCGGGTACTGCGGAGCGATCGGCGCCCGGTCCGGGTTCTCCAGCGCGGCCATGTCGTCGCGCCAGGAGCGCATCTTGTCCTGGTACTTCCGCAGATGGGAACGGTCGTCCCGACGCTGCACCAGCGGAAGCAACGCGGCCAGCGCCTCGCGCGAGTCCCCGATCATCGGCACCTCGGTCGGCAGCCGGGCACCGGCCCGCACCGGATCGGCCTCGATCTGCACCACCCGGACCTTGCCCGGCGTCGGCAGGTGCTGGGTGTACGGGAAGTTGGTCCCGACCATCAGCAGCGTGTCGCAGTCCTCGGCCAGCTCCTCGCCGGGTTTCGTGCCGAGTAGCCCGATGCCGCCGACCGCGAACTCGGAGTCGTCCGGGATCACCGCCTTGCCCGGCAGCGTCTTGATCACCGGCGCGCCCCATGCATCGGCCAGCGCCAGCACCTCGGCGCGGGCGTGCAGCGCGCCGGCACCGGCCAGGATCGCCGGCCGCTCGGCCGCGTTGAGCACCTCGGCCGCGGCGCGCAGGTCCTCGTCGCGCGGACGCCCGGGCGCCGGGAGGTAGATCGGGGCCGTCGCCGGCGGGTTGGCGGGCGCGACGTGCTGGTACGGGTCGGCGTCCGCGTCGGCGACCTGTACGTCGTTGGGGAACGTCAGGTGCGCGACTCCGCGGCGGGCGTAGGCGGTCCGGATCGCGTAGTCGACGACGCCCGGCAGCTGAGCCGGGTTGGACACCACCAGGTTGTACTCGGCGACGTCCTGGAAGACGTGCTCGAGCGCGACCTCCTGCTGGTAGCCGCTGCCGAGCACGCTGGTCTCCTGCAGACCGGTGATCGCCAGGACCGGCGCGTGGTCGAGCTTGGCGTCGTAGAGACCGTTGAGCAGGTGGATCCCGCCGGGGCCGGACGTCGCCAGGCACACGCCGATCTTTCCGGTCGCCTTGGCGTAGGCGGTGGCCATGAACGCGGCGGCCTCCTCGTGGTGCACGAGGACGAACCGCACCCGATCGGAGTGGCGACGTAGACCCTCCATGATCCCGTTGATGCCGTCGCCGGGCAGGCCGTAGACGGTGTCCACGCCCCACTCGGCGAGCCGTTCGATGAGTGTCTCCGCTGCGATCCGTCCCATGCCCAGTGGATTGGACGCTGGGCACGGGACGAAACCTCAGTGGTCGCGGCCCAGGAGATGGGCCACGGCGTGCCTGGCTCGCTCACCCAGTGACTCCGGCGCGTCCTGGGCGGCGCCACGGCGCCAGTAACCGGAGATGTCACTCTGGTCCTTGCCCAGCCCGTGCGCCCGAGCCCACCGCCGGACCGGCTTCAGGCACCCGGCCTCCCCCGCCGCCCACAGGTAGGTGTGGGTGTCGGAGGGCAGCGTGACCGACTCGACGTACCGGCCCAGCAGATCGGTGCTCCCGGCCGGAGCACCGTTCCGGTGCAGCCACGTCAGCTGCGCCCCGTCGTGGCACTCGATCGGCTGCTCCTCGTCCGCGTCGGCCACCTCGATGGCGGCCACGGCACGTGTCGACGGCGCCAGCTCGGACAGCCACCGCGCGATGGCCGGCAGCGCCGTCTCGTCCCCCAGCAGGACGTGGAACCCGAACGCGGGCGGAACCACCCGGCCGGGCCGTGGCCCGGCCACCCAGATCGAGCTGCCGAGCGGGGCGGTCCGCGCCCAGGTGGCGGCGAGCCCGACGTCGTGCAGAACGACGTCCAGGTCGATCTCGCCGGCAGCCCGGTCGTAGCGGCGGACCGAGCAGTCCCGGACCGGCGGCATCGGGTCCGGCCAGTCGAGGTGGTCACCGTCCTGCGTCGGTGGCCGGGTGACGCCGGTGTCCCGATCGGGAAAGACCAGCTTGACGTGCTCGTCGGCGAGGTGGCTCTCGAAACCCGCCATTCCCGGGCCGCCGAGGGTCAGCCGCAGCATCCGTGGGGTGATCGGAGTGCGCTTCCGCAGCTCCAGCTCGCGGATTTTGATGTCGAAGCTCGCCCAGGTCGCCCTCGGTAAGGTCACGACGTGTAGTCCTTGGCCGCGGCCTCGAGATCGCGCGCCTGAGCCAGACTGGCCTCGAACGTGTAGATGGTTCCGCTGGTCAGCGGATACACGTGTCCCTTCTGGGCAGCAGGCAGCCGCTCGAACGCCGGCTCGTCGAGGACCTTCTGCACGCTGTTCAGCGGCTTCCCGCTCAGGTCGGTGTCGTAGAAGATGATGTCCTGGTCGGCCAGGTCGGGGATGTTCTCGAAAGCGAGGTCGGCGACGTAGCGCTCGGGGTTCGCGGTGTACTTCGGGTTGTATCCGAAGCCGGCCGCGTCGATCCGCTGGTAGGTCAGCGACTTGCTGGTGTCGACCGAGATCGCGGCACCGTCGAAGGATCCGAGCGCGGTGACCTTCCGCGAACCGATCTTGCTGCCGTACCTGTCGGCGACCTTCGTCAGCGCGGCGTCCAGACGGCTCTTCTGCTCGGAGAAGTCGGCGGAGACGCCGGCCAGATCCGCGATCCTCTCGTAGTTGGCCCACACGTCGGTCGGTTCCGCGATCTTGAGGATCACCGTCGGCGCGACCTGCGACAACTCCTTGTAGTCGATGGTCAGACCGCCGTTGTCCATACCGAGGATCAGGTCGGGCTTCACCGCGATGACCTTCTCGATGTCGACGCCCTCGAAGTTGCCGACCGTCGGCACCTCGGAGACCGTCGCGTACACCTCGGGACCGAGTTCGTCCTCGAGGAATTCGTCCTGCAGCGCGCCGACCGGGACCACGCCGATGTCGGCGAGTTCGGAGCCGGTGCGCCAGAGCGCGACGATGCGCTTGGGCTTGGTGGGAACGCCGGTCACGGTTCCGGTGAACGTGTCCTCCACGGTCCGCGTCGTGGCGGCCGACGGCTCGCCGTCGGTGTCCGCGCTGTCGTCGCCACCGCAGCCGGTCAGTGCCAGCGCGAGCGCGGTGCCGACGGCAGCCAGCGTCGAGAGACGGGTGTTTCGCATTCGTCTGTCCTCGGGTGGGGTGCCGCTGCGATACGGGCGGCAAGGTGAGGCTAACCTAAGTCACTGTGTCGGAAGTTCGTCAAGTGGCTCCTGGGGTTCGTCCTCCGGGCACTGGTGCACGCCGGATGCGCTGGGCGGCGCTCGTTCTCGTCGCGGCGGTGATCGCCTCGGTGCTGCTCAGCCTCGTCGTCGGTAGCCGCAGCATCGGCGTCGGCGAGGTGCTCCGCGCCGTGCTCTCCGACTCCGACAGCGACAACGCGACCGTGATCCGCAGTCAGCGGGTGCCGCGGACGATCCTCGGGGTGATGGCCGGCGCCGCCCTCGGGATGGCCGGCGCGTTGATGCAGGGCCACACCCGGAACCCGCTGGCTGATCCGGGGCTGTTCGGGGTGAGCGCCGGAGCGTCGTTCGGTGTCGCGGTGCTGGTGTTCGGACTGGGTGTCGAGGAGCCCGGCGCGCAGGCGACCGCGGCCCTGGTCGGTGCCGCTGCGGCGACGGTCGCGGTGTTCCTGGTGGGCTTACGCGGCCTGCACAGCGGAGCGCTGGTGATGCTCGCCGTGGTCGGCACCACGCTGTCCGCGTTGCTCGTCGCGCTGACGATGGCGATGATCCTGCTCGATCGGCGGACTCTCAACGTGCTGCGGTTCTTCGAGGTGGGGTCGATCGCCAACCGGGAAGACCAGGTGTTGCTGACGGTGGCGCCGCTGCTCGCGGTGGGTGCGGTACTCGCGCTGGTCAACGGCTTCGCGTTGAACCAGCTCGGGCTCGGCGTCGAGATCGCGCGGGTCCTGGGTGCGCGGGTACGCACCGCGCGCGTGCTGGGCATCCTGGCGATCACGCTGCTCATCGGCCCCGCCACCGCGCTGTGCGGACCGATCGTCTTCGTCGGGCTGGTCGCGCCGCACGCCGCGCGCCGGATCACCGGGCACGACTACCGCTGGCTGATACCGCTCGCCGGTCTGATCGGCGCGATGCTACTACTCGTCGCCGACGTGGTCGGGCGGGTGTGCGCGCCGCCGGGCGAACTGGAGGCCGGGATCGTGATGGCCGCGATCGGCGCTCCGGTCCTGATCGGCCTGACCCGGCGGCGCCGGGTGATGGCACTGTGAGCGTCGCGTCCCGCAACGTCGCGGGCGCCACCCGCGGCTCCCACGGCTTCCGCGGTTCCCACGGAGACGGCGACCCGGCGGCAGCGGGCCGGAAGCGCGCGACCGGACGGCGCGGGATCCGGATCGGGCCGGTCGGGATCCGCTTTCGCCCGCGCGCGGTGCTCGTCGCGCTCGTACTGCTGGCGTCGTGGACCGCGGTCGGCGCGATCGGGATGTTCACCGGCACCCTCGACTTCCCGCACGAGCGGGTCTGGGCGACGCTCCTCGGTGAGGGATCCCGGATCGAGAACCTCGTCCTGCTCGACGGACGCTTGGCCCGGGTCGCGCTGGGAGCACTCGTCGGCTTGCTGCTCGGCATCTCCGGCGCGCTCACCCAGACGCTGACCCGGAATCCGATCGCCAGCCCCGACATCCTCGGCGTCACCGCAGGCGCAGGCCTGTTCGCGGTCGTCGTCGTCGCCCATCCGGCGGCACTGTCGGAGGTCGGCATCCCGGCACGCGTCGGCTTGCCCACGGCCGCCGTGGTCGGAGCCGCGGCGACGACCGGACTGATCCTGGCGCTCTCCTGGCGCGCGGGATTCGACGGCTTCCGGCTGGTGCTCGTCGGCCTCGGCGTCAACGCGACCGCCATCGCCGGAACATCCTGGCTGCTCACCCGGGCGACGCTGGAGGAAGCCGCGATCGCCCAACGGTGGCTGACCGGCTCGCTGGACGGCGCCGAACCGGCCGACCTGTGGATCGCCGCACCGTTCGCCGTGCTCGGGATGGTGGCCTGCGTGCGGCAGGCGTCCTCGCTCCACGCGATCCGGCTCGGGCGGGAACTCGCCGCCGGACTGGGTGCGCGCCCGCCGGTGGTGGAGGCGTCGGCGCTCGCCGTCGCCGTGGTGCTGGCTGCGGCCGCCACCGCGGTCGCCGGCCCGATCGGATTCGTCGCGTTCGTCGCGCCGCAGGCCGCGATGCGGTTGTTCGGCACCGCGGGGCCTCCGCCGCTGGCAGCCGGGCTGACCGGCGCCCTGCTGGTCACCGCCGCCGACCTGACCGCCCAGCGCCTCCCGGTCGAGGTGCCGGTCGGCGTCGTCACCGCGGTGATCGGCGCGCCCGCACTGTTGCTGTTGTTGGCCCGGTACGCGAGGAGACTGAGTGGCTGAGGAACGGCGGGTGTCGAATTCCGTGCACCTGGCGGCGACCGGGATCGGCGCCGCCTACGGCGCCGCGCCGGTGCTGCACGACGTCGACGTGACGATTCCCCGCGGCCGGGTGACGACGATCATCGGACCGAACGGCTGCGGTAAGTCGACGCTGCTGCGGGTGCTCGCACGGCTGCTGACCCCGACGTCCGGCACGGTCCTTCTGGACGAGAAGCCGATCACCGACCTGCGGGCCAGGGAGCTCGCGACGCGGCTGGCGATGCTGCCGCAGAACCCGGTCGCACCGGAAGGCATGACCGTGGCCGACCTGGCGGCGCGCGGCCGGGCGCCCCACCAGCCCTGGTACCGGCAGTGGTCCCCGGACGACGACGCGATCGCCGCGGACGCGATGGCCGCGACCGGTGTCCTCGACCTCGCCGATCGCCCGCTCGACGAACTCTCCGGCGGGCAGCGGCAGCGCGCCTGGATCGCGCTCAGCCTGGCGCAGCAGACCGACGTCCTGCTGCTGGACGAGCCCACCACCCACCTCGACCTGGCGCACGCCGTGGAGGTGCTGGAGCTGGTCACCCGGCTGCGCGATCAGACCGGCCGGACGTTCGTGCTGGTGCTGCACGATCTGAGTCTCGCCGCTCGCTACAGCGACCAGCTCGTGGTGCTGCGGGGCGGTCGGGTGCACACGACCGGAGCGCCGGCCGACGTGGTGACCCCGGAGCTGCTGCGCGACGTGTTCGGCCTGGCCGCGCACGTCTTCCCGGATCCGGTCGACGGGTTGCCGACCGTGGTGCCTGCCCGCGCCACCGCGGCTCCGTGAGGTCCCGTTCGGACCTTGACCTCAAGCGAAGTTCAGCTTTTACCGTGCTGCCATGACGCTCACCGCACCACCCCGCCTGACCCACCCGCTCGACCCGGAGGACGAGGCGGCGCTCCGCCGGATCGTCCGTGACGTGGAAGACGGCTTCAACCGCAACGACCCCGCGCTGCTCTCCGCCCACATCGCCGAGGACGCCGTCATCGGTACCGCCCGCGGCACGTGGGCGACCGGGCGCGCGGCGATCGACGAGGCCAACCAGGCCGTCCTCACCGGCTTCCTGCGCGACGCGACCGCGTACTACGAGTTCTCCGACGCCGTCGCGCTCGCGCCCGACGTCGCGGTGGCGCAGAAGCGCGCCTGGTCGACCCGCGACGCGGCCGACGCCGGCGAGCCGCCGGAGATGATCGCGCTCTACGTCTTCGTCCGGCGCGACGGCCGCTGGTGGATCGCGCGCAGGCAGAACACGCTCGTCGCCTGAGGACGGGCGGGAAAGCCCGGTCCGGACCCCTTCCGTCGAGCGACAATCCTGGTGTCCCGACGGAAGGAGCCCGCCATGACCGAGCGGCAGCTGAGGTCGGTCGCCGATCTCGGGTTGTTCACCGGGGCACCGCAGCACGACCACTTCGCCCGCATGCACGAGCTGGTTCCGACCAGCACGATGGCGGCCGCGGCGGAGCCGTCCGAATGGCCACACGGTGACCCGGTGGAACTGCCCGAGGCGTTCGACTTCGACGGGCGCGAGCGACCGACGTCCCCGTTCCTCGTCGAGACGGACACCGCGGCGCTGCTGGTGCTGGCGGACGGCGTCGTCCGACACGAGACCTACCGGCTGACCGGCGGGCCGGACGTCCGGTGGCTGTCGATGTCGGTGGCGAAGAGCTTCGTCTCCGCGCTGGTCGGGATCGCGGTGGCCGAGGGCCACATCACCGGCGTGGACGAAGCGATCAGCACGTACGTCCCGGTGCAGCCGGCGTCGGCCTACGACGGCGTCTCCATCCGGGACGTGCTGCGGATGTCCTCGGGCGCGCGGTGGAACGAGGACTACAGCGACCCCACGTCGGACGTGTTCGTGCTCAACGCCGCCGTGGTTGGCGTCGGCACGCTCGACGAGTTCGTCGCGTCGATGGCGCGGGAGCACGCACCGGGCACGCTCTGCCGGTACAACTCCGGGGACACGCAGGTGCTGGGTGCGCTGGTGGCGCGGGCGACCGGGCGCTCGCTCACCGACTACATGCGGGAGAAGCTGGTCGAGCCGCTCGGCATGGGCACCGGCCACTGGCTCGTGGACGGCGCCGGGACCGAGGTCGCGTACGGCGGGCTCAACCTCACCGCGCGTGACTACGCCACGCTCGGCGAGCTCTACCGGTACGGCGGCCGGTGGCGCGGCAGGCAGATCGTCCCGGCGGCGTGGGTGACCGACTCGACCACCGTCGCGGCACCGCACCTCGCGCCGGGGCAGCCCGTGATCAGCGGGGAACGGGTCGGCCTCGGCTACGGCTACCAGTGGTGGCTGCCCGACGGCGACCGCGGCGAGTTCGCCGCGATCGGCGTCTACAACCAGTTCGTCCACGTCGATCCGGTGAGCCGGACGACGATCGTGAAGCTCTCGGCCAACCGCGCGTACGGCACCTCGACCGCGGAGGCGACCAACCGCGAGATGGAGACCCTGGCCTTCCTCCGCGCAGTCGCCCGCCACGTCGGACGCCACGTCGCCTGACCGCCCACGGGCTGTCGTACCCCCGCTCTACGGTCGTCACATGGACTGGAAAATCGAACTCATCCCCGTCCCGGTAACCGACGTCGACCGCGCGAAGGCGTTCTACGAGAAGCTGGGCTTATCCGCCGATCACGACCACGAGGTGCACGAAGGGCTGCGGTTCGTCCAGCTGACGCCGCCCGGGTCGGCCTGCTCGATCATGGTCGGCAACGGCATCACCGAGAAGACGCCCGGCACGCAGGAGATCCAGGTGGTGGTCGCCGACGCCGGGGCCGCGCGGGCCCAGCTGCTCGACGCCGGCGTCGACGCGAGCGACGTCGACGTGCAGCCGTGGGGCAACTTCGTCCACTTCCGCGACCCGGACGGCAACAGTTGGGCGCTGCAGGCGATCCCGTCGCGTCCCAACGGCTGATCGGCGAAGGGGAACGCGATGGACGACGCTCTCCGCGCCACGCTGGCCGACCTCTACGCCGACGGTGGCCGGCACGACGGGGCGGAGGCCGATCGACGGCGTCGGCGGCGCAACCTGGAGCCGGAGACCGCGGAGCTGCTGGCGATGATCCTGCGCGCCGCCGCCGCCCAACGCGTCGTGGAGATCGGCACCGCCAACGGGTACTCGACGATCTGGCTCGCCGACGCCGCCCGCGACACCGGCGGCCGCGTGACCACCGTGGACGTGGAGGAGTGGCCCGGCCTCGGCGCGAACCTCGAGCGGGCAGGTGTCCGGGACGTCATCGACGTCCACCGTGCCGACGGCGGCGCGTACCTGGCCAGCGTGCCCGACGGCAGCGTGGATCTGCTGTTCCTCGATGCCGAACGCGTCGAGTACCCGGGATGGTGGCCGCATCCGGCTCGGGTGGTCCGATCGGGCGGGTTGCTCGCCGTCGACAACGTTCTGTCCCACCCCGACGAGGTCGCCGAGTTCCTCGCGCTGGTCGACGCCGAGGCCTGGTTCGATCGCACGACCGTCCGCGTGGGCAAGGGGTTGACCCTGGCCTGGCGACGCCCGGCCGGAGCGCCGGGCGCTACTTCGGCACCGTCACCGCACGGAAGACGATCGTCTCGCTGAACGACGCGCCGTCCACCTGATACGCGTAGCAACCCGGTCCGCTGACCGTCGTCGTCGCCGGCAGATCGTTGTCGCGCGCCGGCAGCTCGGCGGAGAACCCGTCCGGGCCCGGGGTGCCGCGGTAGGAGAACCGGGCGCTGGCGGTGCCCGGACCGTCGATCCGGTCGGCGCGCAACACCACCGGCCCTTCGTAGCCGACGCCGACCCAGCGGACCTTCTTCACGTACGAGCCGTCGGGCTGCCGGTCGTCGGGGCGGAGTTCGAGCGTGGCGCCGTTCCGGAAGTAGTGGGCGACCGGATGGAGCGGCCCGTCGCCGAGCACGACCGACGCGTCGTCGGACGGCCCCCGCCGCGGCGTCGCCGTCGGGCACGCCTCGCCGGTCCCGACGCTCGGCAGGGCCAGCGGCCGCGGCGAGAACGGCGCCGTCGGCGCAGCGCCCGGCGAGTCCGGCGCCTCCGCGTCGTCGCACCCCGCCACGCTCAGCGTGAGCACGGCGAGCAGCGCCGCCCGCGTCCGGAATCGCATTCCCCGACTATCGACCCCGGCGGCAACACCGTCCAGGCTCGACGGTGCCACCGACGCGACCCGGTGGGAACACTCCTCTCCGCGGACGCTTCGTACATGTGATCGAGAAAATGTCGTAGGGTGCTGCTATGGCACCTCCCGAGCCGACCGGACGTCGGCGCGAGCACCTCGAGGACGCCCTCACCCTCCCCATCAGCCTGGTGAGCCACGGCGATTTCTTCACGCTCCGTGTCCGCGGTGACTCGATGATCGAGGCGGCGATCTGCGACGGGGACCTCGTCGTCGTGCGGAAGCAACCCACCGCCGACCACGGCGACATCGTCGCCGCGGCGCTCGACGGCGAGACCATCGTGCAGGTCCTCGAGGTGACCGACGGTCACGTCCGGCTGGCGCCGCGCAACCCGCATTACGCGCCGGTCGACGCCGACCACGCCACGATCCTCGGCCGAGTCGTCAGCATCCTCCGCCGGCTCCCCTGAACCCCGCTGACCGTCGGCGCCGCCCGAGCCGCGCCGTCGGTGCTTGACGTCTCGTAGAAAGTGGTGGTTACCTCCATTCGGTAGAGACAACCGAAAGGTGGTAGCCGCCATGTCAACCTCGGCAGCGCGGTGGTGGGCCCTGGCCGCCGTCAACCTCGGCGTCCTCGTCGTGGGATTGGACGGGACGGTGCTGTCGGTCGCGCTCCCGACCCTCGCCGGCGCCCTCGATGCCACCCAGTCCGACCTGGTCTGGTTCTCCTCCGGCTACCTGCTGGTGATCGCCGCGGCGGTCCTGCCGGTCGGTGTGCTCGGTGACCGGTTCGGCCGCAAGAAGGTCATGCTGGTGTCGCTCGTCGGCTTCGCCATCGGCTCGGTGATCTGCGCTTACGCGTCCTCGGTCGGCGTGTTCCTCGCCGGGCGGGTCGTGCAGGGGCTGGCGGGCGCCGGCATCACGGTGATGGCGCTCTCCGCCCTGGTCGTCCTGTTCCCTGAGACAGAACGGGCGAAGGCGGTCGGGGTCTACCAGGCAGCGAACTTCGTCGCGCTGCCGCTGGGCCCGCTCCTCGGCGGCTGGATGCTCGCGCACTTCTGGTGGGGCTGGGTGTTCCTCGTCAACGTGCCGATCGTCCTCGTCGCGCTCGGCGTCGGGTACCTGCTGATCCCGGAGTCGAAGGCGGACGAGCGACCGGGCCTCGACCCGGTCGGCACGGTCGCGTCCGCGCTGGGGCTGGTACTGGCCATCGGCGGCCTCATCCGGGCCGGCCAGCACGGGTGGTCCGACGCCGGTGCGCTCGCGCTGCTCGGTAGCGGTGTGGTGGCGCTGCTGGGGTTCGTCGCCTGGGAACGCCACGGCGCCAGGCGTCCGCTCATTCCCCCGGCGTTACTGCGATCGCCGACGTTCCTCCGCGGCTCGGCGCTCGTCGCCGTCGCCGGGCTCGCGATGATCGGCGCGCTCTTCACGCTCCCGCAGTTCTTCCAGGACGTGCAGGGCGTCGACACCCTCGGCTCCGGTCTGCGGCTGCTCCCGCTCATCGCGGGAACGGTGCTCGGTGCGGGCGTCGCCGACCTGCTCGTGCGCCGAACCGGTGCGCGGGCGACGGTCACGACCGGCTTCCTCGTGCTGGCCGCCGGCCTTCTTCTCGGCGTGACCACGGACGTCGGCTCGGGAGACGTGGTGGTCGGGGCGTGGACCGCCCTTCTGGGTGCCGGCACCGGCCTGGTCCTCGCCGCGTCCACGTCCGCCGCGCTGTCCGGTCTGGACGCCGAACGCAGTGGGGTGGGATCAGCGGTGGTCCAGGCGTTCAACAAGACCAGCGGTCCGTTCGGGACGGCGATCACCGGCAGTGTGCTCGTCGCCGCCTACCAGCACCGGGTCGACGCCGCGGACGTTCCCCCGGACGTGGCCGCGACCGCGCGGCGCGGCCTGGCCGACGGTCTCGACGTCGCGGCGCGGACCGGCTCCGACGCGGCGCGCGATGCCGTGCTCGCTGCCTTCGTGGGAGGATTCCGGACGTCCCTGCTGGTCTCCGCGGCCGTCGCGGTGGCGGGCGCGATCGCCGCGGCGGTGGTGCTCCCGGGCAGGCACACGACCGACGATCCGCCGTCGCGGAGGGACCACACGGATGTCGTCCACGGCTGAGCGCCCGACGCTGGGCCTGCGGGAACGCAAGAAAGCTCGCACTCGCGCGTCCATCCAGGCGCACGCGCTGCGCCTCTTCCGCGCGCAGGGGTACCAGGCCACCACCGTGGAGCAGATCATCACCGCTGCCGAGGTGTCGGAGACGACGTTCTTCCGGTACTTCCCCACCAAGGAGGACGTCGTCCTGCAGGACGACTTCGATCCGGTGATCGTCGCGACGCTGCTGGAGCAGCCGCCCGAGTTGTCACCGGTGCAGGCGATCCGACGCGTGCTCCGCGCGCACTTCGCGTCGCTCGCTCCGGAGCAGGCGGAGGAGATGCTCCAGCGGCTGACGCTCGTCGTCGCGGAGCCCGCCCTACGTGCCGCGATGCTCGACCAGAACACGCGGACGATGCGCCTGATCGCGGACGGGCTCGCCGAGCGCGCCGGTAGGCCTCCCACCGATCTGGCGGTCCGCGCGGTGGCCGGCGCGGTCATCGGCGTGCTGATGGCCGCACTCGAGGCGTGGGTCGACGACCCGGCCGGCGACCTTCCCGCAATCGTCGACGCCGCCCTCGGCCACCTGGAGCGTGGCCTGACGCTCTGAGGAGCCGGTCCGGCTCAGCGAGCCCGCCGCGCCGTGACCGCGCCCAGCGCCAAGCCGCCGGAGAGCAGGTAGAGCAGCGGGTCCAGCTCGACGGCGTCGGTGATCGTGAACGTTTCCCAGCCGGACGGGCTCGGCAGCCCGAAGCCGCTGTCGGTGAGCGCGGTGAACAACCAGACCGGCGCGGACGCCGGGTGCGGAGCGTCGGCCCCGGAGAGGACCACCGTCACGATCACCGCGAGGTCGGCGAGCACGACGGCACCCAGCACGCCGACCGACCAGGCGCGTGCCCGGCGGCCGGCGGCGACCAGCCGATCGACGGCGACGAGCAGCCCGGCGAGTCCGCCGAAGAACACCAGGTACGCCGGCCCGTGCGTGGTCAGCTTCGACGACGAGTGCAGCAGCGCGTACTGCGCGACGCCGAGCAGGAGCGGCGGCGCGGTGACGCAGAACACCAGCGCGGAAAGCCCCGCGTCCGGCAGCGTCCACCAGCGGCCGAGCCGCGCCAGCACGGCGGCGCCCCCGACGCCGAGCAGCGTCAGCACCGGGTACTGCAGCGGCTCCGGAAGCGGCAGAGATGCCAGGACGACGAGGCCCACCGCGAACAGCAGGACGGCGGTCAGCGGTCCCAGTAACGCCAGCCGGACGACCCGGCCCGAATTCTCGCCCACTACCCCGGTGATCGCCACGACGCCGGAGTGTATCGACGCCCGGCGACAGGTTTGCGGCCATGCCGATGTGCGAGGCTTCTCCACGTCTAGACCGGAGTGCGGCGGTGGTGTGACGATCGTCGGACGGGACGTCCACTGCGAGGGAGCTCCAGATGAACGATCAGAACAGCCGTGCCGCAGAGGACTCCGCAGCAAGGGAAGGCCTGCTTGCAGAAGACACTGCCGGTGCGCAGAGCGCGGTCACTCGCAACACGAGCGATGTCGCCGCCGAAGGAGCGAAAGAAGCCGAACGGAAGGCCGCTCAGCAACGCACCAGGGACCGCACTGCGGAGCTACGCGTGAAGGCAGAGCGACACGCGATCGATGCGTCCACCTGCGCCGACCAGGGTGACTCCGAAGGCGCCCAGGCGCACGCTCTCGCGTCGATCGCCCTGCATCTGATGCTCTCCCGCCCGTAGCTCCCGGTGGGGCGACGCGCTAGTCGGCGCGGAGCGCCGGGGCGGGGAGGGGTGCACCGTCGAGCGCTGGGCTGTTCTGTGCCCGGAGAGGTGCGGTCGCGGAGTTGATGAGTTCGCGGAGGACTTCGCTGGGTCTCATCCCGCGTCGGTCGGCTTCCGCGGTCAGCGCGGCGGACACGTCCGGCTCCAACTGCACCGTGTGAGTGACACGGGCGGACCGCTGCTCGCGGTCGACGATCGCGCTTGACCAGTCGTCGCTGGTCAACGCCTCCTCGATGTCCGCGTCGTGGGTGCTCATCGGTTGCTCCCCTCGTCGAGCAGACGTGCGATGCCTGCGGCTTCTTGGTCGTGGAGCTCGCGCGCGGTGACGATCTGGAAGGCGTTGTCGGAGGCTTCGTCCTCGATCAGTATGACGAGTAGCCAGCGGCCGTCGCGGTCTTGTCCGGCTACCCGGAGAACGGCGCCGATCGGCTGTCGGAGTCTCGGCGGGATGTGTAAGACGTCCAAGACCGAGCGCCAGGTGATCCCGGCTTGGCGGAGCCGCTCGTACGCGGCCTCGTCGAAGCTATATGTCTCCATCGCGCGGAAACGTACACGATTGTAATCAGCACGCTGCGAGCGCATCCGGATGCACAGAGCGACGGGGCCCTGCTCCGATGTCTCGACTGCCGGCCCACGTCGCTACTCCGGTGCGATGACACCCCCGAGGGTGCTGCCGCCGCGGCCGTCGTGGCGCAGCGGGTCGAGGAGCTCGATGCTGCGCAGGATGTTGCCGTCGTCGTCCTCGAGGTCGATGTGCATCAGCCACATCTTGTCGTCGTCGGGACTCATGCCTTCGGGGAACTTGACCCACATGCCGCTGTCCGTCGGCATCCCGCTCTTGCGGCGGCGGCCGATCTCGTAGAACTCGCCGTCGTCGCCCTGCAGCTTCGCGACGATCCAGTGGTCAGCCATCGCTGTTCCCTTCTCGGCCGCCGCGCTCCTGCCGAATGGCGCGGGCGATCAGCGCCGAGCCGTCCTCGGTCAGACGTGGCCGCTGTCCGTGCGGAACAGGACCGTAGTCGTTGTGGCCCGCTGACGGTACAGAACTCGAACGCGTCGGCCCGCGTCCGGAACGGGCTGGGCGCCTTCACCGCCACGGCGTGTTCGGGTTCCGGTGGGGCGATGACCCTATATAGAGTACGAGCATGCCCCTTCGGATGACCCTGCAGACGCAACTCGTGCTGCGTGATCTCCTCGCCGAACCCGACGCGGAGCGCTACGGCCTGGCGGTGGTCGACGGCACCGGCCTGCCGCCGGGCACGATCTACCCGATCCTCACCCGGTTGGAGACTGCGGGCTGGGTGACCAGCCGGTGGGAAGACGTCGATCCCCGGGCCGAAGGGCGCCCGCGCCGGCGTTTCTACCGCCTCACCGCCGACGGCGCACGGCAGGCACGCACCGCGCTCGCTCAGGTCGAGGAGCGTCGGCGGCGGCCGGGCCGGGCATCGGTGGTGCGCAGTGCGGGGGCCGAGGCGTGAGCGCCTCCGAGTCGACGTTGCGGATTCTGCTCGCGGTTGCGGCTCGGCTCCTGCCGCGTGCGGCGCGTGCCCGGTGGCGCGAGGAGGCCCTCGCTGATCTGCTGGCGACGTCCGGCCGGCGACGCTGGTGGTTCGCCGCTGACGTCGTCCTGAAGGTGCCGGTGCTCGCGGTCGCGCACCGGGCCGCCGGTGGGTGGAGGCCGTGGGCAGGCATGCTGGCCGGGACCGGGCTGGTGGCGGCGGTCGTGACGATCGTCGGCGCGTTGGTGTCGGCGTCGGTGATCGGGGAGGACACGGCCGAGTTCTGGTTCCTGTTCGCGCCGTGCGGGATGCTGCCCGCCGTCGCGCTCAGTGCGTTCGATCGCGCTCGGCGACGCGGCGGAGGCGCTGCGCGGTGGCTGGCCGCTACGGCGGTCACGGTGGGCGCGGGCACCGGGCCGATCCCGGCCGGGCTGGTCGGCCTGGCCACGACCGGATGGTCCACCGCCGGGTTCACGCTCGTCCTGATGACGGCGAGTGTCCCCGGCGGGTGGCTGGTCCTCACCAGCGTCCGTTCGTTCCGGGCCCGGAACAGCCCGATCGGCCTCGCGGTCCTCGGTGGCGTGGCCGGCGGGTCGTCGCTGGCCGTCATCGCCGGGGTCTGGGCCGACGAGATGCTGTCGGGCTTCGGCGCGATCCTCGGGCTCCCCTCGGTGCTGGGGCTGGTGCTGTTCGTCCCGTCCATGCTCGTGTGGGGGCTCTGGGCCGGTATCCGCTTGCTGCGGGGTGACCTCGTCGTCCTCACCGCCTGACCCCGGAGCGACCGCGGCGACGGCGGCCGGTCCGGATTCGCTGTACGGGTGCTCGCGAGTGTGACGATCCGCTGAATTCGGAGGCGAGCGGGTATTACCGGCGGACTCGGCGGTGTTGCGTCTGCAGTAGGCCAGTGCTGCACCGCAGCCCGCCGGGAGTGGGCTGTGTGCGTCACCGGTGCATCGATGACTGATCTGCGCACACCGGAGGTATCGCATTCATGGGCGTCCCGATTTCTATCCTCGACCTCGCTCCGGTGAGCCCGAATGAGTCACCCACCAGCGCGATCGCCGGGAGCGTCGCGCTGGCCCAGGCCGCGGAGGAGCACGGCTACCAGCGGGTCTGGTATGCCGAGCACCACAACATGCCCAGCATCATGTCCTCGGCGACCAGCGTCCTGATCGCCCACGTCGGCGCGCAGACGTCCCGGATCCGGCTCGGCGCCGGCGGCGTCATGCTGCCCAACCACGCCCCGCTGACGATCGCCGAGCAGTTCGGCACGCTCGCCGCGATGTACCCGGACCGCATCGACCTGGGTCTCGGCCGCGCCCCCGGCTCCGACCAGAACACGATGTACGCGCTGCGGCGCGACCCGCAATCGGCCGAGACGTTCCCGCAGGACGTCCAGGAGCTGCAGGGCTACCTCACCGGGCACTCGCTGGTGCAGGGCGTCAACGCCTACCCGGGCAAGGGCACGAACGTGCCGCTCTACCTCTTGGGCTCGTCGCTGTTCGGCGCGCAGCTCGCCGCCGCGCTCGGACTGCCCTACGCGTTCGCGTCGCACTTCGCGCCGCAGGCGTTGACGCAGGCCGTCGCCGTCTACCGGGAGAAGTTCCGCCCCTCCGAGCAGCTCGCCGAGCCGTACGTGATCGCCGGCGTCAACGTGCTGGCGGCCGACACCGACCAGGAGGCCCGCGAGCAACTGGAAGCCACCCGCCGGCTGCGCGCCCGTGCCCTCTTCGGCCGGGGACGGAACCTGACCGACGCGGAGACCGACGAGTTGCTCGCCTCCGGTGTGGCGCACCACGTCGACCAGATGCTGACCTACTCCGCGGTCGGTACGCCCGGCGACGTCCAGACCTACCTGGAGGGCTTCCGGAAGGAAGCCGACGCCGACGAGCTGATCACCGCGCACCAGTCCCCGGACACCGAGGGACGTCTCCGCTCGGTCGCGTTGCTCGCCGAGGCGATGGAGCAGGTCCCCGCTTAAGAGGTCGGTGACGCCGAGGGGCGGACCGCGCCGAACTCGTACGCCCCGAGGTCCGGCCCGGCGCCGACCGGCCGGGCGGCGCCGGTGAGGTCGAACGCCGGTGCCCGCCCCGGCGTCGCCGCGTCGATCGCCGGCGAGCTCTCCTTCAGCCGGACGTCCCCGGCGGCGAGGTCGACGAACTCCGGATCCGACGTGAGGTTGTTGCTCATCGTGATTCCGGGGACGTCGTACAGCGGATTGCCGTAGATGATGTTGTTCGTCGCGACGGACTTGGTCACCGAGCCGGTGTTGAGGCGGATCGCGGCTCGGCCGTTCCGGTAGATCGTGTTGTTGTAGATCGCGACGTCGGAGTAGGTGCCGACCCAGAAGTCGATGCCGCCACCCGGGTTGCCGTGCAGCAGGTTGTTGAAGATCCGGACGTTCCGGGCACTGCCGCCGGACTCGACCGCGAGCCCGATGCCGGACTTGGTCGGGCCTTTCGCGTCGTACACGTCGTTGTTGAACACCTGGACGTCGCTCGCACCGTCGACGTAGATGTTCGGTCCGTTGTTCGCGTAGACCCGGTTGCCCTGGATCGTCCCGTTGGTGGTGTCGTTCTTGACGTCGATTCCTTCTTCGTAGTTCTCGTGAACGACGTTGCCCTGGATCCGGAAGTTCGTCGCCTGGTACAGCGTGATGCCCTCGTTGGCGGCGCGCTCGATGTCGCCGTCCTCAGCGGCCGCGTTGTTGTGGTGCACGCGGTTGCCGGTGAGGGTCAGATCCGCGCCGTCGCCGATCAGGATGCCGCCGTCCTGGGAGTGGGAGACCTCGCTGCCCTCCACCACGACGTGGCTCGCGTGCCCGGCGTAGATGCCGTGCCGGGCCGACCGGGTCACGGTGAGACCGGAGATCCGGACGTACTGCTGCCGGTCGAGCGTGATCAGCCCGCGGGTCTCCGACGAACTCTCCGGTAATTCGCCCCCGCCGTCGAGGACCACCTTCTCCCCCGGCTTCGCGGCGATCGTCAGGTACGCCCCGGGCCGGCCGCTCCGCGTGAGGTGCACGACCTCGCGGTACGTGCCGCCGGCGATGCGGACGGTGTCGCCCGGTCCGGCCGCGTCGACCGCGGCCTGGATCGACGTGTACTCACCCTCCGGGCCGACGGTCAGCGTGTTCTCGTCACCGTGGTCGGTGATCGGCGTCGTACGCCGGCCACCGTCGTCGTCCGAACCGGTCGTGAGGGTGACACCGGCGATGACGGCGATCGCGACGAGAACGGCCGCGACCGCCCACCCGACCCGTCGACTCCGGCCTGAACGAGTCTCTGCCATAACCTCCCCCACGCCGGACCGCCCGACCGGCCGCGACGACGATCAGCCAGATCCTTTCACGGCGGCCCGACGCGCGGGATCAAGCGACCCGTTCCGCGAACACCTCCCGCATCGCGCTGGTGAACAGTGCGTTGACCGCCTCCGGATCCAAGCCCGCCCCGCGGGCCTCGGTCAGCCAGGCGACCAGCGACCGCCGAAGGTTGGGGTGCGCGCCCAGCGCGGGTGAGACCAGCGACCGGGTGACGAACGTGCCCTGGCCCGGCCGCGACTCGACCAGCCCCTCGCGTTCGAGCTCCCGGTAGGCCTTGTGGACGGTGTTCGGGTTGATCGCCAGCGCCGAGACCACCGCCCGGGCGGTCGGCAGCTGGTCACCGGACTCCAGCACACCCAGCCGGAGCGCGTCTTTGACCTGCTGGACGAGTTGCAGGTAAGTCGTGACGCCGGACGCCCGGTCCAGCCGGAACTCGATCATGCTGCCGTCCCCCTTCGCGCGAGCACGACGAACGTACCGACCACCAGCAGCGCGGCCGCTCCTCCGTAACAGCCCAGCTCGATCCACCCGACGCCGTTCCAGTCACGCCAGTCCACGAGGCGCCACCGCACCTCTCCCCCGGCGAACCGTGCCACCGCGTAGACCAGCAGCGTGACGGCCATCGCCGGCTCCACCCGCCCGATCACCGCTCCGGCGAACATCCCGAGCGCAACCGCGAAATACGTGTACCCGATCGCCGCCACCGACACCACGTCGTGCGTGTAGTGGGCGTCGAACCGGTCCGCCAGCACGCTCGACAGGATCGCTCGCACCGCCAGCGCGACCCCCAGCGTGGCCAGACCGAGTCCGACCAGCGCCGCGGTGAACCAGCGGAGCCGCGACACGGTCTGCGTCCAGATCAGGTCGGCGGTGTGGTTCTCCAGCGGACGGGCCAGCAGCGGCACACCCCAGAACACCCCGAGCGCGGCAGGCAGGAACGCCGCGATCAGCCGTGTGTTGCTGGCCGCCCCGACGTCGATCGACCTCCTGGTTTCGAGCAGTCCGGCCAGCGCGATGCCGGCGATCACGGCCAGACCGGCGAGGACGATCGATCGCTGCTGCCGCCAGGTGAGCCAGATCAGCCCGCTCATGAGCGAGGCACCCGTCGGATCATCCATCCGAACGCGCCGACGAGCAGCGCCGCGGTCAGCGCGGCGAGCACGCTCACCGCGAACCCTTCGACGAAGACCTCGACGCGCGAGTCCGCCTGCCGGCCCACGAGCAGCACGATCCGGAGGACGTAGGGCAGCGCGAGGATCCCCACGACGGTGGCGGCCATCGCCGGTACGGTCCGACCGACCACCGCGCCGACGCAGAGGCCCATCGCCACGGCGCAGACCACCCACCCCACGGTGAGCAGCATCGGCTCGTAAGCCCGGAAGTCCCAGGCCGCCAGCTCTCCCGGTTCGATCAGCCGACGTAGCGCGACGTCGACCGCGAGCGTCCCGAGAATCGCGCTCACCAGGACCGGTGCGATCCACGCGACCAGCCAGCCGGCCCGGGTGACCGACTGGGTGTAGGCGAGGTCCACGGTGCCGTTCTGCTGCTCCCGGGCCAGCAGCGGCGCCGCCCAGCAGGCGCCGAAGCCGATCGGCAGGACGAACGCCGGGTCGGCGAACGCACCCGCGTGCCACGCCATCTCCATCAGGGCGGGCGTCCGAACCGAGGCGCTGAACGCATAGAACAGCACGACACCGAGCGTGATGAGCACCGCCCAACGCTGCCGACGCCACGCGAGCCAAGCCAGGCCGATCATGCCGGCACCTGCCTCGGGCGCGCCGCGATCGTCGCGTCCGGACTGCGCAGGTAGCCGAGGACGACGTCGGTGAGCGTGACCGGGTGCACCACCCACCGGGGGTCGATCGGCGCGTCGCTCCACTCGACCAGGACCGTCGCCTGCCGTTCGGTCGTCCGCGCCGAGACCACCGCGTGCGCGCCGACCCGCCCGGGATCCGAGTACGCCTCGACCGGGCCGACGAGCAGACGGTGCCCGGCGATCAGGTCGTCGATCAGGCCGGAGACCTGGAGCGCGCCCTCGTTCATCAGCAGCAGCGAGTCGCAGACGTCGGTGAGCTCGGTCAGCACGTGGGAGGAGAGCAGGACGGTGCAGGCCCGCTCCTCCACCGTGGCCATCAACTCGCCGAGCAGGGCGGGGCGGGCCAGCGGGTCGAGATCGGCCATCGGCTCGTCGAGCAGCACCACGTCGGCCCGCTTCCCCAGCGCGAGTGCGATCGCCACCTGCGTCCGCTGGCCACCGGAGAGCCTGCTGACCGTGCGGTCGAGCGGGATACCGAGGCCGCGGAGCCGCTCGAGGGTGCCCCGCTTGTCGAACGCCGGGTTCGTGACCGTACCGAAGCGGACCATCTCCGCCACCGTGAACCCCGGGTAGAGCGGCTTGGTCTGGCCGACGTAGGCGACCCGGCTGAGCGCATCCCGGCGGTAGGTCGGTACGCCGTCGACACGGACGACGCCCTCCGTCGGGCGGGTCAGCCCGGCGGCCAGCCGGAGCAGCGTGGATTTGCCGGAGCCGTTCGCTCCGACCAATGCCACCACCCGCCCTGCAGGCACGGCGAACGAGCAGTTCCGTAAACCCCAGCGCCGGAGGGCGTAACGCTTGCCCAGTCCGGTCGCGTCGAGCACTGCCGCCATGCGGCCTCCCCGAGTCGATGTGCCAACTACTAAAGTACTAGCACCATAGTAGAAGTCCTGCTGACGCGGGCGGCCTTCACAGGTCCGCTACAGCTCGCCCCCATCGCGCCGACAGGTCGCCGGTCGAATGTCGGGGGCATGACGATCGCGACGCTCGACGGGGACCACCCCGACGCGAATCCCGGCAGCACGTCCGCCGATCCCCTTGCCGGGGACGCCCCCACGACGACCCGCGGGAGGACCGGTCCGCAGGCCACGGCCGACCCGGTCCACGCGGCCGAACCTGTCCTTGCGGCCGACGCGGTGCGGGCTGCCGCCGCCGCCGGCCGGGCGGTGCTCGACGTGGTGGTTCCGGTCCACAACGAGGAGAAGGACCTCGAAGGCTCGGTGCGGCGGCTGCACGCGCACCTGACCGCGACCTTCCCCTACCCGTTCCAAATCACGGTCGCCGACAACGCCAGCACCGACAACACCTACCCGATCGCCCAGCGGCTGACCGACGCGCTGCCCGGCGTCGTGGTCGTGCACCTCCCACAGAAGGGTCGCGGTCGCGCACTCAAGGAGGTCTGGTCCGGGTCCGACGCGCCGGTCCTGGCCTACATGGACGTCGACCTCTCCACCGACCTGGCGGCATTGCTGCCGCTGGTCGCGCCGTTGATCTCCGGCCACTCCGACCTCGCGATCGGCACCCGGCTGTCCAAGTCGTCGCGGGTGGTGCGCGGTGCGAAGCGCGAGGTCATCTCCCGCTGCTACAACCTGATCCTGCGCGGCACCCTGCAGGCGGGCTTCTCCGACGCGCAGTGCGGCTTCAAGGCGATCCGGCGCGACGTCGCCGAGCGCCTCCTGCCGCTGGTGGAGGACACCGGCTGGTTCTTCGACACCGAGATGCTGGTGCTGGCCGAGCGAGCCGGGCTCCGCACCCACGAGGTGCCGGTCGACTGGGTGGACGACCCGGACAGCCGCGTCGACATCGTCGCCACCGCGGTCGCCGACTTACGCGGCGTCCTCCGGCTGGGCAAGGCGCTCGCGACCGGCGTGCTGCCGCTGCACACGCTCCGCTCCGAGTTGGGGCGCAACGCACCGGAGGTCGCGCCGGGCGTCGAGACGGGGCTGGTCCGGCAGCTGCTCCGGTTCGCCGGCGTCGGGGTCGCGAGCACGCTGGCCTACCTGGTGCTGTACGTGCTGCTGCGGGGAGTGCTGGGCGCGTTCGCCGCGAACCTGCTCGCGCTGCTGATCACCGCGGTGGCGAACACCGCCGCGAACCGGCGGCTGACGTTCGGGGTTCGGGGCGCCGAGCGTCGGAGGCGGCAGCACCTCGAAGGTCTGCTCGTCTTCGGCCTCGGGCTGGCGCTCACCACCGGAGCGCTCTCGGCCCTGCACGCGGCGACGAGCGTCCCCGGCAAGGCCCTGGAGCTCAGCGTCCTCGTCGGCGCGAACCTCACCGCGACCGTGCTGCGTTTCCTCCTCTTCCGCGCCTGGGTGTTCAACCCACGGCGGGTCCCGTCCCCCACACAGGAACAGCGATGACTGCGATCACCACACCTCCGACCCCACCGCCCCTCCCGCCGCCGTCCGTCGACGGTGAGGTGCTGGCCACCGCGTCGGCGAAACCGGCGAAACCGGCGGGGCGGCTCGGACGGTTCCTCCGAGGCCGGGACGAGGACCCCCGCTGGGTCCGGCCGGCCCTGCTCGGTCTGCTGCTCGGCACCGCCGTGCTCTACCTGTGGGATCTCGGCTCGTCCGGCTGGGCGAACAGCTTCTACTCGGCCGCCGTCCAAGCCGGCACCGAGAGCTGGAAGGCGTTCTTCTTCGGCTCGTCGGACGCGTCGAACTTCATCACGGTCGACAAGACGCCGGCGGCGCTCTGGGTCATGGAGATCTCCGCGCGGATCTTCGGCGTCAACGCCTGGAGCATCCTGGTGCCGCAGGCGCTGGAGGGGGTCGCGTCCGTCGGGCTCCTCTACCTGGCGGTCCGGCGCTGGTCCGGCCCGGTCGCGGGCCTGATCGCCGGAGCGGTGCTCGCGCTGACGCCGGTCGCCACGCTGATGTTCCGATTCAACAATCCCGACGCGCTGCTCGTCCTGCTGCTGATCGGTGCGGTCTACGCGACGATGCGCGCGATCGAACGCGCCGCGGTGCGGGCCGGCACCCGGTGGCTGGCGCTGGCGGGTCTGCTGATCGGGTTCGGCTTCCTCACCAAGATGCTGCAGGCCTTCCTGATCGTGCCGGTGCTCGGCCTGGTGTACCTGGTCGTCGCCCCCACGTCGGTGCGCCGCCGGATCGCGCAGCTTCTGATCGCGCTGGCGGCGCTCGTGGTCGGTGCCGGCTGGTGGGTCGCGCTCGCGGAGCTGTGGCCGGCCGGCAGCCGTCCGTACATCGGCGGCTCGCAGACCAACAGCGTGCTGGACCTGGTGTTCGGTTACAACGGCCTGGGCCGGCTCAACGGCGACGAGGCCGGTAGCGTCGTGCCCGGCGGCGGTGGCGCCGGTTCCTGGGGCGAGACCGGGCTTCTTCGCCTGTTCAACGCGGAGTTCGGGACGCAGGCCAGCTGGCTCCTCCCCGCCGCGCTGATCCTGCTGGTAGCGGTGCTCGGCTTCACCGCTCGCGCCGCGCGTACCGACCGGACCCGCGCCGCGATGCTGCTCTGGGGCGGCTGGCTGGTCGTCACCGGCCTGGTCTTCAGTTACATGCAGGGCATCATCCATCCGTACTACACGGTGGCGCTGGCGCCCGCGATCGGTGCGGTGGTCGGCATCGGTGCGGTCTCGGTCTGGCGGCTGCGCGGCGAGGACGCCGCCCGCGCGGTGCTGGCGGTCGCGATGGCGGCCACCGCGATCTGGGCTTTCGTCCTGGTCGGACGCGCGGACTGGCAGTCCTGGCTGCGGTGGATCGTCCTCGCCGGTGGGCTGGCCGTCGCGGTCGGGCTCGCGTTCACGCCGCGGCTGGCGCGGCGGCTCGCGGTCGGGCTCGCGGCGCTCGCGATCCTGCTCGGGATCGCGGCTCCCGCCGCGTACGCCGTCCAGACGGCGTCGGAGCCGCACTCGGGGGCGATCCCGAGCGCGGGGCCGTCCGGCGGGTTCGGCGGTGGTCCCGGTGGTTTGGGTGGACGCCAGGGCGGCGGCCGATTCGGCGCCCAGCAGGTGCCGGGTGGGCAGGTGCCGGGTGGGCAGGTGCCGGGTGGGCAGGTGCCGGGTGGGCAGGTGCCGGGTGGGCCGCAGGGCAGCGGGCAGTTGCCGTGGCAGCAGGGTCGGGGCAACGGCTCTTCGGGGTCACCGGGCACGCAGGGGTCACCGTCACCGGGCCCGCAGGGCGGGTTCGCGATGGGCGGCAACCGGGGCGGTGGCAGCCTTCTCAACGGCAGCACCCCGAGCGCCGAGCTGACCGCGCTGCTCGCGAAGGACGCCGACCGGTACCGCTGGATCGCCGCGACGATCGGCTCCAACTCGGCGGCCGGCTACCAGCTGGCCACCGGTGACCCGGTGATGGCGATCGGCGGCTTCAACGGCACCGACCCGACGCCGACGTTGGCCGCCTTCCAGGCCTACGTCCGGGCCGGCGAGATCCACTACTTCATCGCCGGCGGCACGGGTTTCGGGAGCTCCAGCAGCTCCGGAACGTCCGGGCAGATCACGCAGTGGGTCGAGGAGAACTTCACCGCGACCACCGTCGACGGAGTCACCGTCTACGACCTGACCCAGTCCGGCTCGGTCCCGACCGAGGAGTAACGCCGCACTCCGAGAGGGCCCGGTCCCGGGCCCCCAACGCCGCCCGCGTCAGGGGGCGGCGCGACGTAGGGCGGCGGCGAAGTCGGCGATCAGATCGTCGCTCGCCTGGTACCCCGGGAAGTACGCGCACACCCGGTCGCACTCGCCGTACCGGGCGACGATCTCCGCCGCCACCTCGTCCGGCGTCCCGCACACCGCCAGCGTGTCGACCATCTCGTCGGTGACCAGCTCGGCCATCTGGCCCCACTCCCCGCGCTTCGAGCGGGCGTTCAGCTCGGGCTGCAGGTCGCCCCAGCCCTCGACGTCCAGCACGGCCCGGTAGGCGGGCGTCGACCCGTAGAACGCCAGCAGGCCGCGCACGCCCCGCGCCGCCGCCAACTCCTCCTCGGTACGGCCGACGCCGACGATCACCTCCGCGATGACCTCGATGTCACCCCGGTCCCGTCCGGCGGCGGCCAGACCGTCCCGGATCGCCGGTAGCGTCCGTTCCTGCATGTGCCGCGCGGTGTTGAACGGCATCACGAGGACTCCATCGGCGACCTCCGCCGCCATCCGGTTCATCCGCGGACCCAACGCGCCGACCAGCACCTTGGGGACGCCGTACGGGTTCGGTCCCGGGTCGAACGTCGGGGTCATCAGCGTGTGCCGGGTGTACTCGCCGCGGAAATCGAGGCGGGTACCGTCCTGCCAGCTGTTCAGGATCGCTTTCGTCGCGGACACCCACTCCCGCATGTGCTCGACCGGCCGTCCCCACTGCGCGCCGTACCGGTTCTCGATGTGCGCCCGGACCTGCGAGCCGAGACCGAGCCGGAACCTCCCCTGCGACAGCAGGTGCAGGTCGTAGGCGGCGTTGGCGAGGTGCATCGGACTGCGTGGGAACGCGATCGCGACGTTCGTCATGAGGTCGAGCGAGCACACCGGCGCCGCCGCGACCAGCGGGAAGAACAGGTCGTGCGCGTTCTCGAACGTGAACACCCCGTCCACGCCTGCCCACTCGAGCGCGCGGGCGCGGTCCGCCGCGTCCACCACCGAGTTCGACAGCATCACGTCGAGTTTGAGCGTCATGCACCGTCACCTCTCCCGGAACTGTCACACCGTGGTGCGATGCTGCCGTTGTGAGGGTGACCTTCGATGCCGAACTGTGGATTTGGGACGCTCGGCGTTCCGAAAGCTGGACGTTCGTGAGCCTGCCCGTGGACAGCTCGGAGGACATCCGCGAGCTGGCCGGCGGGGCGCCGCGCGGGTTCGGCTCGGTGCGGGTGCGCGTCATGGTCGGCGGCAGCACGTGGACGACGTCGATCTTTCCGGACAGCGGCCGCGAGGCCTACGTGCTCCCGATCAAGCGGGCGATCCGCAAGGTCGAGGGCCTCGACGCCGGCGACACCACCACGGTCACGGTCGAGCTTCTCGACTTCTGAGCGCGCTCAGATAGCGGTGGGTGATGAGTCGTTGGACGTAGCGGCTCACCGGGGCACCGGCGCGCGCGTACCAGGCTTCCGGGCGCACGAAGCCGGTGATCGTGAACGTCACCGGCCCGTCGGCGGGGCGTTCGAGGACGAACTGCTCCTCGCCCTGCTCCGGGTGCCCGCGGAGCGTCCCGTAGGTCAGCGCCGCCCGGTCGGCGTCGGTGACGAGGTCCAGGATGCGGACCGGTGCCGTCAGGACCACCGGCCCCACCCGGAAGCGCTGAACCAGCACCACGCCCGGCGCCAGCACCGGCGCCGTCATCGTCACCCGGACGCCCGACCGCTCGTGCATGCGCCCGGCGAGCAGGTCGCCGACGGCGGTCGCGAAGTGGTCCGCTCCGCCGAGCGTCGCTCGGTACCCGAAGTGCTCGTAGCCCGGTGGCCGGTGCCCGCGGCCAAGCGCGCCGACCTCCGGATAGCTGAACGGCACGTCGTTCCAGGCGTCTGCGTCCACCCGATCATTCTGCGACCAGGGCCCGCCGCCCGGGCTTCGGCCGTCCGCCGCCGGCCGCCGTAGATTGGGGTGGCTCGGGCTCGGTGAGCGGAGGAGTGCCGGTGACGCTGGTCGACGAAGTGCGGTCGCTGCTCGGCGCCGATCGGCTGATCGAGGATCCGGACGTTCAGGCCTCCTACTCCCACGACGAGGCCGAGTGGGCACCGCACGGCGCACCGCTGCTGGTCGTGCGTCCGCGGACCAGTGCGGAGGTCCAGCACGTCGTGCGGGCCTGCCTGCGGCACCGGGTGCCGATCGTGCCGCGCGGCGCGGGCACCGGGCTCTCCGGCGGCGCGAACGCGCTCGACGGCTGCGTGGTGCTCTCCACCGAGCAGATGACCCGGATCGTCGAGATCGACCCGGTCGAGCGGCTCGCGGTGGCCCAGCCCGGCGTCGTCAACGAGCAACTCCGGGCCGCCTGCGCCGCGCAGGGCCTCTGGTACCCGCCGGACCCGGCCAGCGCCCCCTGGTCGACGATCGGCGGCAACGTCGCGACGAACGCCGGCGGGCTGTGCTGCGTCAAGTACGGCGTCACCCGCGATTACGTGCTCGCGCTGGAGGTCGTCACCGGCACCGGCGAGCTGGTCCGGCTCGGGCGCCGCACCGCGAAGGGCGTCGCCGGTTACGACCTGGCCGGACTGATCGTCGGGTCGGAGGGCACGCTCGGCGTCGTCACCGAGGTGACCGTGCGGCTACGACCGGCGCGCGCTCCGGAGCGGACCGTCGCCGGCTACTTCGACTCGGTGGTCGCCGCCGGCGAGGCCGTGCGCGCGGTGAGCGAGGCGGGCGTCGTCCCGTCCGCGCTCGAACTGGTCGACCGGCACTGCCTCGCCGCGGTGGACGCCTGGAAGAACATGGGCCTCTCGGTGGACGCGAACGTCGTCCTACTCGGCCGCACCGACGCGCCGGGACTCGCCGGGGAGACCGAGGCCGCGACGATGCTGGCGTGCTTCGAGGCCGCTGGCGCGACCTGGGCCGCGCAGTCGACGGACCAGGAGGAGGCCGACGCCCTGTTCGCTGCGCGGCGGCTGGCCTACCCGGCGCTCGAACGACTCGGCCCGGTACTCACCGAGGACGTCTGCGTCCCGAAGGCGGCGGTACCGGAGATGCTGGGACGCGTCGAGGCGGCCGCGCGGGCGAACGACGTCCTCATCGCGAACATCGCCCACGCGGGCGACGGGAACCTGCACCCGTTGATCATCACGCCGGCCGACGACGACGCGGCCCGCCTGCGGGCCCAGGCCGCGTTCGAACAGATCATCGGCGACGCGCTGGCGCTGGGCGGCACGGTCACCGGTGAGCACGGAGTCGGGCTGCTCAAGCGCGGTGGGCTGGCCCGCGAGCTGTCGCCGGCCGTCCAGGCGATGCACCGCGCGGTGAAGCACGCCCTGGACCCGGCGGGAATCCTCAATCCGGGCAAGGTCTTCGCGGAGCAAAAGCAGTCCGCCGAGGGCGCTGCGGGCCTAGCGTAGGCGCATGGGCGTCAGCTCGGTGAGCGCCGCGATCGAGTGGAACTGGATCCTGCGCGGGCGCCCGTGGTGCGCGCACGACGCGGGCGCCGTCGAGGAGGGCGACGGGCAGCACTGGGTCTGTGCGGAGTGCGGTGCGCTCTGGTGGCATCACGGCACCCCGCCCCCACCGCGCGGCGAGTAGTGGAACCGGCGGCGCCGGTCGCGCGTCCGACGTGGACGAGGCACCGCCGGTCGGGCGTGGCCGGCTCGGCGAGCGGGAGGCCGTTATGGCCGCACCGGAGCAGTCCCCGGTTGGTCGCAGGTCGCGGCGGACGGTGTGGCTGGCCGTCGGAGCGGCGACCCTGGTCGTCGCCGCCGGGGTGGTGGTCGGGATCGTGACGAACCGTGATCCCTGGAGGCAGGGGCACCCGTGGGCGCGGGGGCACCCGTGCGCGGAGGCGGCGACCGGCGATGCACTTCCGTTCCGCGACCTGGAACATTCCGCCAACGGTGCGAACTGGGTGCGGCCCGAGCTCACCGTGGCGCGCAGCCACACCGAGCTGACGACCTTGTGGACGCGGCTCCACGCGGGCCAGCAACCCGTACCGCCGCCGCCGTCGATCGCCTGGTCGCACGCGCTCGCGATCGGCGTCACGGTCGGCACCCGACCCACTGGCGGCTACCGCGTGGAGATCGAGCGGATCGTGCCGTCCGCGCGCGGCGTCGAGGTGTGCGTCGTGGAGTACACCCCCGCACGGGGCAGTGCGGTCTCACAGGCCCTGACCCTTCCGTACCAGCTGGTCGAGGCGCCCCGGTTCAACGGATCGGCGCACCTGTCGATCCGGAAAGAGGCGGGTACTCCCGACTAACGGCCGCGGATCGTCGTCCGGATCCAGTCCGCGCTGACGTCCACCCGCGCGGTCGTCTCCTCGACGAAGTGCGGGCAGTCCGGCCCGGCGCTCTCGGTGGACACCACCTCGGGCCCGCGGCGGGTCTCCCGGAAGTACGGCGCGCCGGAGTCGTAGAGGCACGCGCTCGTGCTCGGCGACGGATCCTTCCCGACGACGCCGATCGTGGTCTCGGCGACGCTCTCCACCGTGACCAGACCGGTCTGCAGGTGCTCGGCGGGCTCGGTGGAGAGCCCGTCCAGCGCACCCCAGCCGGTCAGCCGCAGCACCTCGCCGGCTTTCGGCGCCGTGCGCGCGAGCCGGATGGGCTCGATGCCCTTCCCCGATCGGCCCACCACCGGCTTCGCCAGCCGCGCCAGCGCGATGTCGTTGACCGGCGACTGGGCCACCGCGACCACGGCAACGTCGACGCCGCCGGGTCCGGAGGCCTCGACCCGGCCGAGCGTCGCGGTGGTGGGGTACGGCACCCGACCACTCACCCGCTTGCCGTTGACGTCGCGGAAGCAGTGCCCGGCGGTGAGCACCCACTGCGCCGCGACGAGCGCACCCGAGCACGCGCTGTTCCGCGTGCTGCCGTCCGGGTTCGGGATGCCGGTCATCGTCAGCTTCGTCGAGAACCGGTACTTCCCCTCCTCGACCGGCACGCCGTTGGCGACCGCGCCGGCGGGAGACGCCGCTCCGATCAGGACGGCACCGACGGTGACGGCGGACAGAGCTAAGGCGGACAGCGAGCGCATGCGGACCTTTCGTCGGATGACCGTGCTCCTTCCTACTCGGCCCGGTTCCGCTCCGCTCGCGAACAGACGGAATTCCGTCGATCTCCGGCGCCGCTCACGCCGTGGGGACCACCATCGGCGTGCCGGTGACCGGGTTGGGCATCACCAAGCTGGGCAACGCGAAGACGTCGTCCATCAGGGCGGCGTCCACGATGTCGGCCGGCGGCCCCTGGGCGACGATCCGGCCGTCCTTCATCGCCACCAGGTGATCGGCGAAACGGCAGGCCTGGTTGATGTCGTGCAGCACCGCGACGACGGTCCGGCCGGCGTCGCGGAGCCGCGCGAACAGCGCCAGCAGCTCGTACTGGTGGGTGATGTCCAGGAAGGTGGTCGGCTCGTCCAGCAGCAGGTACGGCGTCTGCTGGGCGAGCACCATCGCGACCCACACCCGCTGGCGCTGCCCGCCGGAGAGCTGGTCGACCGCGCGGTCGGCGAGCTCGGTCACACCCGCGTCGGCGAGTGCGGTGGCGACCGCGTCCGCGTCCGCCGCCGTCCAGCTGCCGAGCAGCGACTGGTGCGGGTACCGGCCGCGGGCGACCAGGCGGCGCACGGTGATGCCTTCCGGCGCGACCAGCGTCTGTGGCAGGAACCCGATCTGCCGGGCGAACACCCGCGGCCGCAGCGACGTCACCGGCACATCGTCCAGCAGGACCTCGCCCGATGACGGCGCCAGCAGCCGCACCAGCGCCTTGAGCAGCGTCGACTTGCCGCAGGCGTTCGGACCGACGATCGCGGTGAACGCGCCGTCGGGTACGGCCAACGTGATGTCCGGGGACACCACCCGCTCGCCGTAGGCGAGCGTGAGCCCTCGCGCGATCAATCGGCTCATCCGGATACCTCGCTCTTCGCGCACGCGCTCATCGGTGTACCTCGCTCTTCGCGCACGCGCTCATCGGTGTACCTCGCTCTTCGCGCACGCGCTCATCGGTGTACCTCGCTCTTCGCGCACGCGCTCATCGGTGTACCTCGCTCTTCGCGCACGCGCTCATCGGTGTACCTCGCTCTTCGCGCACGCGCTCATCGGTGTACCTCGCTCTTCGCGCACGCGCTCATCGGTGTACCTCGCTCTTCGCGCACGCGCTCATCGGTGTACCTCGCTCTTCGCGCACGCGCTCATCGGTGTACCTCGCTCTTCGCGCACGCGCTCATCGGTGTACCTCGCTCTTCGCGCACGCGCTCATCGGTGTACCTCGCTCTTCGCGCACGCGCTCATCGGTGTACCTCGCTCTTCGCGCACGCGCTCATCGGTGTACCTCGCTCTTCGCGCACGCGCTCATCGGTGTACCTCGCTCTTCGCGCACGCGCTCATCGGTGTACCTCGCTCTTCGCGCACGCGCTCATCGGTGTACCTCGCTCTTCGCGCACGCGCTCATCGGTGTACCTCGCTCTTCGCGCACGCGCTCATCGGTGTACCTCGCTCTTCGCGCAAGCGCTCATCGGCGGCGCACCTCCACCATCAGCAACCAGATCAGATAGCACCCGCCCAACGCGGTCGTGACGACGCCCACCGGCAGCGCGGTCGGTGCCAGCAGCACCTGCGCGGTCAGGTCCGCCGCGAGCAGCAGCACCGCACCGGCGAGCGCCGCGGGCAGCAGCGGCACACCGGCTTCGCGGGCGAGCCGCCGCCCGATCTGCGGCGCGGCCAGCGCGATGAAGACGATCGGCCCGGCGACCGCGGTCACGGTCGCGGTGCAGCCGACCCCGGTCGCGACCAGAAGCAGCCGGAGCCGGTCCAGCCGGACGCCGGACGTCACCGCGACGTCGTCGCCGAGCGCGGCCTGGTGCATGGTGTGCGCCAGGCCCGCGAGCACGATCGCCAGCGCGCCGAGGACGCTCAGCGGCACCACCAGCTCGTCCCAGTCGACGCCGTTGAGCGAACCGGCGCTCCACCCGGTCGCCGCGATCGCGACGTCCAGCTCGGCGCGGAGCACGATCCACGAGTTCACCGCCGTGAGGATCGCGTTGACCGCGATACCGACGACGATCAGCCGCAGGCCGGAGAGGCCCGAGCGTCCGGCCGAGAGCACGTAGACCGCCGCCGCTGCTGCCAGCCCGCCGAGTACCGAGCTGGCTTGGAGCATGCCCGCTCCCCCGCCGAGCAGCGTGATCGCGACCAGCGCCCCGGTGTAGGCGCCGGTGTCCAGCCCGATGACGTCCGGGCTGCCCAGCGCGTTGCGGGTCAGGTTCTGGAAGAGCGCACCGGCCAGGCCGAGCGCGGCGCCGAACGCGAGCGCCGCGGTCACCCGGGGCAGCCGCCAGTTCAGGATCACGAACGCCTCGTCGCCGCGCCCGACCAGGGCGGCGAGCACGTCGGACGAGGTCGACCAGGTGCTGCCGTAGTGCAGGGCGGCGAACGCCAGCGTGAGCGCCACCCCGATCGCCGCGAACCGGAACCTCACGACGCCGCCTCGAACGTCCGCACGGCCCAGATCAGCACCGGGCCGCCGAGGAACGCGGTCACCACCGCCACAGGCACCTCGCCGGTGGGCAGCAGCAGCCGGGCCCCGACGTCGGCCACCACCAGCAGCACCGCACCCACCACGAGCGAGTGGACGAGCAGCCAGGGCACCGAGTCCGCGGCGATCCGGCGGGCCAGGTGCGGCACGATCAGCCCGACGAACGCCACCGGGCCCGCCACCGCGGTCGCCGTGCCGGCCAGCACCGTCACCAGCAGCAGTACCACCGCGCGGGTCCGGCCGACGTGCGCGCCGAGCCCGCGGGCGACGTCCTCGCCGAGGGCCAGCGTCGACAGCGGCCGGGACATCAGCAGCGCACCGGCGAGCGACAGCGCGACGACGACCACCGGAACGGTCAGCGGGATCCGCTCGCTGCCGGCCAGCGCGCCGACCGACCAGAACCGGTAGCGGTCGAAAACGTCCGGGAACGTCAGCCGCAGGCCCAGCGAGATGCCCATCAGCACCGCGGTCAGCGCCACCCCGGCCAGCAGCAGCCGCAGCGGCGAGGTCCGGCCGACCGCGTACACGATCACGGACGCGACCGCGCAGCCGACGACCGCGAGCCCCAGCTGCCCGAGCTGGGTGCCGGCCAGGCCCGCGAGCACCCCGACGTTGATCGCGAACCCGGCGCCCGCGGTCAGCCCGAGCAGCGCCGGCTCGGCGAGCGGGTTGCGGCTGACCGTCTGGATGAGCGCGCCGGACACCCCGAGCGCCGCACCGACGCACACGCCGAACACCGTCCGCGGCAGCCGGAGGTCCCGCACCACGACGTGGTCGTCGGTGCCGGCGTAGTCGAACAGCGCCCGCCAGACCTCGGCGGGCGCGACCGACCGGGCGCCGACGGCGACGCCCGCCAGCAGCGCGCCGAGCAGCACCACGAGCGCGACGGTGAGGAAGAGCAGCTGGTCAGTCCTCGCTGTGCGCCGCAACGCCACGTTTCCAGTATCCGGTGACCAGGTGGTCGAGTCGCCCGCGGGCCCAGGTGCGCACCGGCTTGAGCGCGGTGGCCTCCCCGGCGGCGAACAGGAACGTTCCCTCCGGCAGCGGCAGGCCGCGGACGGCGTCCGGTTCGTCGTAGGTGACGGTCACCCGTTCGCGCGCCGCCAGCGGGTAGGCCCGTTCGTCGCCGGTGACGACGACGTGCGCGCTCACGTCCGGGGGTGACTCATCGAGCCAGCGGCCGAGGGCCGGGAGTGCGGTGGCATCGACGACGAACGCGTAGTGGCCGTACGTGTGGGGGAACGCTTCGGCACCGGGTGGCCCGGCGATCGTCACGTCCTCCCCGACGGCGGCGCCGCGCACCCAGGTCGAGGCGAGCCCGCCCTCGTGCAGCACGAAGTCCAGGTCGAGCTCGAGCGCGACCGGGTCGTACCGGCGGATCGTGTACTTGCGGGTCGGCGGGAACGGGTGCGGCCAGTCGAGCATGTCGTGAGCGTTGGGCACCGGATCGCGCTGGGTGCCGTCCGGGTCCGGGAACACGATTCGCACGTGGTCGTCGGCCTGGTAGGTGTGCAGGCCCTGGAGGCCGTCACCGCCGAACGTCAGCCGGGTCATGGCTGGGGTGACCGACGTGATCCGGGTGATCGACGCCCTCCGGACGCCGATCGGGTACGGGACGCGGGTCAGGCCGCTGCCCGCCCGGTGGTGGGCAGCGACCTTCGGACCGGGATCCGTCCTCGACTGCTTCACTTGGCCAGCAGCGGCGCGAAGGCCGTGTCGATCGCGTCGAGCGTCTTCGTCGCCGCGGGGTACGTCGCCGCCTCGGTGTAGCGGATCGCGAACACCTTGCCCGCCTTCACCGCCTTGAGGTTCTTCCAGAGCGGCGAGTCCAGCACGGCCTGCACGGAGTCGGACGGCGTGCCGTCCGGCTGCACGGTGTAGGTGATCGCATCGGCCTCGCCCAGGCTCGCGGAGAGCTCCTCCAGCGACGGGTACTCGGAGACCGCCTTGCTGCCCTCGCCCGGCTCCTTGACCTGGCCGTAGTAGGTGACGCCGATGTCTCCGGCGACGTTCGTGCCCCAGGACTTGGCGAACTCGCGGTGGAACTGGCCCTTGGAGATGTCGCCGTAGCCGCCCACGTGGCCGAACTTCAGGCTGTCGAGGGCGGACGCGTATTTGGTCTTCAGCTCGGCGGCCTTGGCCTCGTAGGCCTGCTTGCCTTTCTCGAACTGCTCGGTGGCGCCGGCGGCGTCCGCCTGCTTCTGCGACAGCGTCCGCCAGGCGTCGGGGATCGTGGGGCCGATCGCGACGACCGGCGCGATCCCCTTCAACCGGTCCAGGTCGATGTCGGCGAGCACCGGCTTCGGAACACCGATGACGATGAGGTCGGGCTTGGCGGCCGCGATCGCCTCGTAGTTCGTCTCGGCGGCGGTCTCACCGGCCACCTTCGTCAGTTCGTTGTAGGTGGCGAGGTCCTCGGGCGTCATCAGCGGGATGCCGCGCTTCCAGGACGAGATGCCGACCAGCTTGGCGTCGGCCTCGATCAGGGCGGGAACCGCGTAGCCGGTCGCGACGACCCGCTGGGGGTTCACCGGGATCTCCACGGTGCCGTTGTCGGCGCTGAAGCTACGCGTGGCGGCCTCGTCGGACGCGGAGGTGGAGTCGTCGCTGCTGCCGCAGCCGGCCAGGAGAGCGAGGGCGAGAACGGCCGCGCTGAGATGTCTGAAACGCATATGAGCTGGTCCTTGGACGTGCTGATGAGGGCTATCGGAGAGGTGAGGTTACCCTTACCTAAACCGTCGTTCGTGTCGCTGAGAGGTCATCCCGTGTCGCGCACAGGACAGTCGTTCCTCGTCGGGTCCGACCCGGTTGTCTGCGACGAGTACGGCTACGGGCTCGGCCGACCGAACGGGATCCTCGTCCTGCGGTACCGCTCCTCGTCCGTACTCGGTTTCGGCGAGGGGCGGGAGGACCTGCTGCACCAGTTTTACTGGTCACCCTCCGGAATGCTGGCGGCACGCCACGGCACGACGCCGCTGTTCGTCGGGCCCGACGAGGCGTTCTGGGTGCGCCGCGCGATCACCCACGAGGTCCGCGCCGGGGCCGATCAGAGCGTCTACCGCGTGTGCTTGCGGGAGATCCCACCCGGCCTGCTGGGGTTCCGGGTCGGCATCGCCGCGTTCGCGCCCCACGCGGCCGCGCTGCTGGAGAACATCGCCCGGCCTGGCTACCCGGAGCCGGAGGCGCTCGCGGCCCGCGCGGAGATCATGGCCGGGCTGACCCCGGTCTCGGCCGACGTCGAGGGCGGCCCCGAGGGGCGGTACGCCCTCGCGGTGGCGCGGGCGCTGACCCGCGACCCCGCCGACCCCACCACCCTCGCCGAGTGGGCCGGGCGCTTACACATCAGCCCGAAGACGCTGCAGCGCGACTTCCAGCGGGAGTACGGCACGTCCTACTCGCAGTGGCGGACGGACCTGCGGCTCCGAGCGTCCACCGTGCTGCTGAGGACACACCCGGTGGCGGAGGTGGCGCGGCGGGTCGGGTACGCGAGCACGTCGGCGTTCGTGGCGGCGTTCGGCCGCGCGTACGGCCACACCCCGGGCCGGCACACCGAGCACGTCTGACGACCGCTCGTCGGACGGGACAGCCGGGTCGCCGATTCCCGTTTGGATTCCGCTACGCCGGGGATTCCCCTGCCCCCGACAATGGGGTTGCATCCGACATTCGGGATGTATGTATCCGACGATTGGAGTGTGCCATGGCGAGTACCTCCGACTCCGCCCGTGGGCGCCTCACCGCTGGGCGGACGCCGGTACAGCTGGCCGCGCTCGGCTCCGGCGCGCTGTTCGTGTTGGTCGGCTTGCTCGGGTTCATTCCCGGGCTGACGACGAACTACGACGACCTGGGCGTGGCTGGGCACGAGTCCGAAGCCCTGCTGCTCGGCGTGTTCCAGGTATCGATCCTGCACAACGTCGTACACCTGCTGTTCGGCGTCGCGGGCCTGCTGATGGCGCGCACCGCACGCACGGCGACGCTGTTCCTGGTGGGCGGCGGTGCGATCTACTTCCTGCTGTTCCTCTACGGCCTGGTCATCGACCACGAGAGCGGGGCGAACTTCGTCCCGGTGAACACGGCCGACAACTGGCTGCACCTGCTGCTCGCGGCCGGGATGATCGGAGCCGGCCTGCTCCTCGGCCGTCGCACGGCCGCGAACGTCCGCTGATCCCCTGTCCCGCTGATGCCCTGTCCCGACCTCCCGATCCCGCGGCCCCGTGCGCGACGGCTCACGGGGCCGCGCCCGTCACCGGGGACGCTTGGCGGTGACGCCGGGGAGCGGCTCCGCCCAGTACGCGGACTGGCTGTAGAAGATCTCCTTCACCGTCGGCAGGTCGGCGGCGTCCGGCCAGGTGTCCGGCTTCCACAGACCGCCACGCGTGGACGCCTGCCCGCAGTGCAGGAAGACCTCGTCCACCTCGACGACCGTCCCCAGCGGCGGGCTGTCCCCCGGTAACGACGCCAGGAACGGCGCGTCCCGGACGATCGTCGCCCGCCCGTTGACCCGCACCGTCTCCCGCATCCCGGGCACCAGGAACAGCAGGCCGACGGCGGGCCGCTCCAGGATGTTCCGGAAACTGTCGATCCGCCGGTTGCCCGGCCGGTCCCCGAACGCCAGGTGCCGCTCGTCCAGCAGGACGACGCCGCCGGGCTGCTCACCGCGCGGCGACACGTCCACCGCCCCGTCCGCGCCGACGGTCGCCAGCAGGAAGTACGTCGACAACGCGAGGAAGCGGGCGGTCTGGTCGTCGACCACCGAGATGGCCTTGTCCCGCATGTGCGGGTGTGGTTCCTCGATGAACTCGCGCACTTCGGCCACGCTGGTGACCGGCCGCCCGAACGGCGTCATGCGGTGTCCTCCTCGGTCCGGGGCGTGCAGTCCCGGAGCGGGCACCGCGTCGGTTAGGTCCACCTAACCTAACAGGCGTCCCGCTGCCTTTCCCCGTGCGGTGATGCGAAAGGATGACGGTGTGCGCGCGGAACGCCTGGTGGCTCTGCTCTTCATCCTGCAACGCCGCTCCGCCGCGACCGTGCCCGAGCTGGCCGAGGCGGTCGGCGTCTCCGAGCGGACGCTGCACCGCGACCTCGCCGCCCTCCGCGAGGCCGGTGTCCCGCTCTGGACCGAGACCGGCCGCCACGGTGGCGTCCGCCTGGTGGAAGGCTGGCGCTCGCACCTCGACGGACTGACGTCCCGGGAGGCGGTCGCTCTGTTCGCGATGGGGGTGCCCCGCGCGCTGACCGAGCTGGGCCTGGGCACCGCGGTCTCGGCCGCGCACGCCAAGGTGGCGGCCACGCTGCCGCCCGCGCTACGGGACCAGGCGCAGGTGGTCGCGCAGCGGTTCCACCTGGACGCCCCGGACTGGTTCCGCAGCGAGGAGGACACCGAGCACCTGGCCACGCTCGCCCGGGCGGTGTGGAACTCCCGCCGCACCCGGCTGTGTTACCGGCGGGACAGCGGCACCGTCGAACGCACGGTCGATCCGCTCGGCCTCGTCCTCAAGGCCGGGATCTGGTACCTCGTGGCGCGCGTGGCCGGCACCGACGGCACGATCCGCACCTACCGGGTGGGGCGCATCGCCGAGGCCGACGACCTCGACGAACGCTTCGACCGGCCCGCCGGATTCGACCTGGCCGGCTGGTGGGAGCGGTCGTCGGCGCAGTTCGAGCGCTCGCTGCGCCGCGTCGACGTGCGGATCCGGGTCAGCCCCCGAGGCCTGCGCTGGTTGCGCCAGACCGTCGCCGCGGACGTCGCCCAGGAGGCGTTGCGCACGGCGGGGGCACCCGACGCCGAGGGCTGGCGCGAGCTGACCGTGGGGCTGGAGAGCACGGAGATCGCCGCCGGGCAGCTGCTGCCGCTCGGCGTCGAGGTGGAGGTGCTCGAACCGGCGGCGGTGCGGGCCGCGTTCGCCCACACCGCCGCGGAGATGGCTCGGCGTCACCGATAGCTACCGAGGTTGGTCGTCAGCTCACGATCTCGAGACCCGATCGGTCGACCGTGATGTGTTGCGGCTGGGCGATGAGCCGGGCAGCGCCCTCCGCGGCGTCCACTCCAGCCCGACCCAGAAACCTTCATCGGCGGGAACCGCCTGCACCGGCGCTCCGCGCGCCACGACCGGAGTCCCGGCTCCCGGTGACGCCACCAGCGGAGCGTCCATCAACCACCCGGACGTCGACCTCGCCGATCCGGAGTGGAACACCCCGCACTGTCCCTGGTACTCGATGTACTACCGCGGCAACTATCCCCGACTCCAACGCGTCAAGCTGCGCTGGGACCCTCTCGAGGTGTTCCACCACGCCCTATCGATCGCCCCGACCCCATCGGTGACGGCGCGCCAGCCCGGCTTCCGTGACCGCCACTAATGGGACGTATCGTGTTAGCCTAGGACACCGTTACCGATATTTACTCACGGTACTTTCCTCGGCGGGCTTGCCTGCCCGCTCCACCTCCATCATGTAGCGCCAGGCGTCCGGCCGGCTGCCGTCCACGTCGTCGACGCCGTACCGCCGGGCCAGCGAGCCGCTGTCCAGCGTCCGCCCGCTCAGCTCGGCCCGCTCCGGGTCGGCGGCGAGCGCGGCCACCGTGCGTCCGACGTAGGTCGGCGTCTCCGAGATCGCGAAGTGCGGCTGCGCGGCGGTCGCGTCCCGCCAGTTCCCCTCGCGGACGCCGAACGCGTCGAGCATCGCCTCCGACCGCAGCCAGCCGGGCGTCAACGCGACCGCGGTGACCCCGTGCGACGCCAGCTCGGCCGCTTCCGCGCGCGCCAGGTTGTGCGCCGCGGACTTGGCCACGTAGTACCCCAGCGCGGTGCCGTTGCGGTACTCGGCGTTGTACTCCTCGGTCCCGTCGGTCATCTCGACGAGCAGCCCGGCCGGCGCCTTCAGCACCAGCGGCAGCAGGAAGTGCGACGTGATGACGTGCGCGTCGATGCCCAGGTGCAGCATCCGCAGGCTCGCGTCCAGATCGTGTTCCCAGACCGGCTTGCCCCACTGGAGGTGGTGGTCACCGCCCCAGACGCCGTCGACCAGGACGTCCAGCCTGCCGTGCGCCGCGTCGATCGTCGCGGCGAGTTCGCGCACCTGGTCGGGGACGAGGTGGTCGACGCGCAGGGCGGTACCGGTACCGCCGGCGGCCTCGATCAGCGCGACGGTCTCGTCGATCGTCTCCGGCCGGTCGACGTCCGAACGCTGTCCGGTCGACGAGCGACCGGTCACGTAGACGTAGGCGCCGGCCCGACCCAGCTCGACCGCGATGGCCCGGCTGGCGCCGCGCGTCCCGCCGGCCACGAGAGCGATTTTTCCGGTGAGGTCAACAGTCATACGAGCAGCGTTGCGCCGAACCCTGCCATCCAGTGACATGGTTCGGTCAACGCACCGGAAGTGACACCACCGTGTGCATGTCGGAGCGGACGAGCACCGTGCGCACGAACTCCGGTAGCCCGCTGATCACCACCGGGTCGCCCACCCGCTGGGCCAGCGCGGCGAGGAAGTTCAGGCCGGTCGCGCCGAAGAACGTCACCCCGCTCAGGTCGAGCACGACCCGGTCGTCCCGGGTGACGGCCGCCGTCACCCGACCCAGCAGGTCCTTCTGCTCCGGGTCGACGGCGCCCTGGAGCCAGACCAGGAGCAACCGGTCGGAGCGGACCCAGTGCACCGGGCTGGTGTCCGTGGGGGTGCTGACATCGTCCACCTGCGGCTCCTGGTCCCCGCCACGGTCCTACCAGGCCGTGACGCTGCGGTCGGTCTGGACGGGCCGACTGCTTGACCACGTACGTGCAGGCGCCTCGGCGCCCGCTCCGCGACCATTCTGGCCCACCGCCGGGCATCCGGCACGTCGGCGACCGCGAGCACGCGCATTTCACGAAATCGGCGCGGTTGCCTGCCGATGGGTCGGGCGGAGTGTGTTCCGGGCTCGGCGGCGGAGGGGGCGGCATGGCGTGTGCCGGACGTCCGGTCCGTACCCTGGCCGGGTGGCTGTTGTTCGCCGTCGTCCTGGTCAGCCTGCACGTGTGGCCGGAGCGGGCGGCGGCGCTGTACAGCGCGTCGATCATGCTGATCACCGCGTGCGGGACGATCCTGCACGGGACGACCGCCTGGCGCTCCACCGGCCGGGCACGCCGGGTCTGGTCGATGGCCGCCGTCGCCCTCGGCTGCTGGGCGGTCACCGAGATCTCGGTCGGCGTCCCGACCGTGGCCACCGGCGACCCGCCGACGCCGTCCCTCGCCGCGAACCTGCTCAACCTCGTCGGGCTGGTGTGCGCGGTCATCGCGATGCTCTTGATCCCCGGCGCGCCCCGGGACCGGTTCGGCCGGCTACGGATGCTGCTGGACGGCGTCGTCGCGGCGGCCGCACTCTCCGGCGTGGTCTGGATGCTGGTGTTGAACCCCCTGATCGAGGGCGCGGGCTCGGTGCCCTCGCCGTTCCTGATGGCCTACCCGGTGGCCGCCACCGGTGTCCTCGCCGTCGGTGTGGTCCTCCTGGCGGGTCAGCCGGTGCGGTGGACGACGGCGGTGACCCGGGTCACCGCCGGTGTGGTGGCGCTGACGCTCAGTCTGCTGCTGGAGATGATGAGCGCCGTGGCCGACCAGCCGTGGCTCTACGCGCTGTCGCTGGACGGCTACCTGATCGCCGCCGCGCTGTTGGCGCTCGCCGCACGCGCCCCGCTCCCCGACGACCAAGAGCGGATCTGGCAGCCGGCCGGCGCCGGGATGCTGCTGCCCTACGCCCCGGTGGCCGCGCTGTTCCTGACCGCTGCCGGGTTCACCGCCGCGGGTCAGACGCTGGATCCACCGGCGACCGGCTCAGCCCTGATCATGACCGCCGCCGTGCTGGCTCGGCAGCTCCTGGCGCTGCGGGCCAACGCACGGCTCACCGAGGACCTGGCGGCCCAGCGCGCGCAGCTGATCTTCGAAGCCACCCACGACGCGCTGACCGCGCTCCCGAACCGGGCCCGGCTGCAGGCGGCCCTCGCCGATCTCGCGCAGGCCGAGGGCGACCCCGATCCGGACGGGACGGCGGCCACGTCGGTGCAGCAGAGCTCACTGCTGATGATCGACCTCGACGGGTTCAAGTCCGTCAACGACACGCTCGGCCACGCCACCGGCGACCAGCTGCTGGTCGTCGTCGCCGACCGGATCCGGCGCGCGGTCGCGGCCCACGGCGAGGACGCGCTGCCGGTGCGGCTGGGCGGGGACGAGTTCGCGGTGCTGCGGCGCGGCGGTGGCGCGCCCGCCGCGGTGGAGCTCGCGCAGGATCTGGTCCTGAGCATCGGCACCCCGATGTCGCTGGATGGTCACCCCGCGACCGTTGGCGCCAGCATCGGCATCGCCGCGCACGGCCGGGCGGAACGAATGCTGCACGACGCCGACGTTGCGCTCTACGAGGCCAAGGCCCGCGGCAAGGGCCACTACCGGCTGTTCGACGAGCGGCTCTCGGCCGCCGTGGCCGCGCGGCGGAGCCTGGAGGCGGACCTGGGCGGAGCGCTCGGCGGCGAGCAGCTCGCGCTCGAGTACCAGCCGGTGGTCGACCTGATGTCGGGGGAGGCACACCGCTGCGAGGCGCTGCTGCGCTGGAACCACCCGACGCGCGGTCGGCTGACCCCGGACCACTTCCTCACCGCCGCGCAGAACGTCGGGCTGCTGCCCGCGCTCGACCGCTGGGTGCTCGGCACCGCCGCCGCGCAGGTCGCGACCTGGCGGCGCGTCGATCCGGAGTACGCGGTCAGCGTCAACGCGTCCGCCGCCTACCTCGCATCCGGGACGCTGCCCCGGGACATGCGGCGGGTCCTGGAGACCCACGGGCTGCCGGGCAGCGCGCTGACCGTGGAGGTGACCGAGAGCTCGCTGATCGCGAACCTGGACGCCACCGCCGGCTTGCTCGCCGAACTCCGCGAGCTGGGCGTCCGGGTGGCGCTCGACGACTTCGGCGTCGGCTACTCGTCGCTGACGTACCTGCGGCAGCTGCCGGTCGACGTCGTCAAACTCGACCGGTCGTTCACCCGGGAGCTGGGGACCGGACCGGACGCGGTGATCCTCGTCGACGGCGTGCTGGACCTCGCGTACCGGCTCGGGCTGGAGACGGTCGCGGAGGGGGTGGAGACCGACGAGCAGGCCGATCAGCTACGGGCGCTGGGCTGCCGCAACGCCCAGGGCTTCCGGTTCGGGCCGCCGCGCCCACCCGACGACACGCACCCGCCGGCGGCCGGGGACGGCGTCGCGCCGGATCGCGGACTCCACCCCGTCGACGTCGACCCGGTCGAGGCCGTTGACGCCGTCGACGTGCTCACGCCGGTCAGTCCGGCGGACCGTCGATCGGAAGCCGCACGGTGACCGTGGTGCCAGGGTGGTAACCGTAGGTCACGGTGAGGGTTCCGCCGTGCGCGCGGACGATCGCGTGGCTGCGGCTCAGCCCCAGGCCACCGGTGCCGGGGCTCTCCGGAGTGCGGCGGCGCGTGCGCGGACGGACGTCGGGTAGCACACCGGGGTCGGTCACGGTCAGCTCGGCCACGCCCGGCTCGTCCCGGAGCCGCACGTAGACGTCCCCGCCGGGGCTGCGCGCCACCGCGTCCCCGATCACCGCGTCGACGACCGACCGCAGCCGCCCGACGTCGCCCCGGACCGAGAGGTGTTCCGGCAGGCCCCGGTGCAGCACCACACCGGACGCCAGCGCGGTCGGTCCGAGCGCGGCGAGCGTGTCGGCCACCACCGCGGCGAGGTCGAACCGGCACAGGTCGAGCCCGGCGAGACCGGCCTCGAGCGTGGTCAGGTCGATCAGGTCGTCGGTGATCGCCCGGATGGCGGCCGCGTCGCGGCCGAGGGCTCGCAGCAGGGGCCCGTGGGCCGCCGGGAAGCCCTCCGTCGCGGCGAGCGCCTCGGCGTGGCGGACGATCGACGCGAGCGGCGCCCGCAGCTGCTCACCCACCAGCGTGCGGAAGTCCGACCGGGTCCGACTCAGTTCGACGGCCAGGTCGTCGGCGCGACGCCGGGAGAGGAAGTGACCGAACTGGTTGGCGATGCTGCCGAGATCCTGCACCAGCCGCTCGCCGTCGTACTCGCGGTGATCGGCGACGCAGGTCAGGACGCCGAGCACGGCCCGGCCGTCCCGGACCGGCACCGAGACCACCGACCGCACGCCGGAAGCGGCGGCTCGCCGCATCCGCTCCGCGAAGTCGCCGGTCGTCGCGAGGTCGCTGGCGAGCACGTCGGGGATCCAGAGTGGTTCCCCGGTGGCCCACACCGTGCCGCCCACCCCCCATCCGCGGGTGATCGTCGCAGTTGTGAGCGAGTCGAGCGTCCGGCCGGGAGCGTCCCACTGACCGACCAGCCGGAGCACGTCCGCGACTTCGTCGACGAGCCACAACCGCGCATGGGACCAGCCGAGCGCGCCGGCCACCGCGCGGGTGAACGCCGAGCTGACGTCGGCGACCGTGGTCGCCTCGGCCAGCGCGCGGGCGACCAGCAGCTCGCAGGTGCGAAACCGGTCCGCGCGGTGTCGCGAGGTCACGTCCCGGAACGCGGTGACGGCGCCGAACCGCAGCCCGTCGGTGCTGCGGATCGGGCGCGCGTTCACCTCGGCGTGGCGGGGCGGTCCGTCCGGAACGGTGATCCGCACCTCGGCGCCGTCCACGGTCTCGCCGCCCAGCGCTCGCTCCACCGGGTGGTCGGCGTCGGGCAACGCGGCGCCGTCCGGGAGGGCCAGGCTTTGGCGCACCAACTGTCCGAGCGTGTCCAGCTCGGCCCGGTCCCCACTGTCCTCCGCAGGCAGCTGGTACAGCGCACGCAGTGCCCGATTGGCGAAGACCAGCCGACCGTCCTCGTCGAACGCCGCCACGCCGACCTGCAAGCTGTCGAACAGCACGGACGCGAACCTGTCGGCGGCCTCACAGGCCCCGGCGTCACCGTCGCCTCGGGCCGGGTCCGTTGCCATGCGCGCCTTCCGGTCGGGTGCACGACTGCTGCTCCGGCGGACCTACCGCGCAGTCACTCATCCGGATACCGCAATTCGGTCAGAGTAGCTGTGAGGATAGGTCTCCGCCGCGCTGCACACCGCCCCAGGAGCGCATTCGCGGATATATCGTTATTTCTTCTTCTTCGACCCCTTCTTCTTGCTCTTGGCGTCCTCGGTCACCGTCGTGTCGGGGTGCCGCTTCGCGGTCGATTTCTTGACGAACTTGCCGGTGATCGCGCTGCGCTTCTGACCGGTGCCCTTCTTCTCGCCGCTCTTCTCGGCCACCGTCGTCCGCGGCTTCTTCTCGACCGTCTTCTTGTCGACGTACTCACCGGTGACCGCGCTGCGGCCCTTCTTCTTCGTGTCCGTCTTCGCCATCATGGCCTCCTTCGTCTGGATGCGACTCCACGTGCCCTACCCCGTGCGGTCGCGCGCTACCCATCCCGTCCCTCGATCCACAGTGGTCATCCGAACGTTGACGTCCGTCTCCGCGCTCGGGAACGATCCCCCGGGTGACGGACGTGCGAATCAGAACGTTGGCGAGCACCGACATCGACGCGGTGGTCGAGTTCGGGTTGCGGGCGTGGGAGCCGGTCTTCGCGTCGTTCCAGCAGGTGCTCGGGCCGACGGTGTTCACGCGGACCTGGCCGGACTGGCGGACCTCCCAGGCGGAGGCGATCGCCGAGGCGTGCCGATCCGCGCACGCCTGGGTCGCCGACTCCGGCGGGACACCGATCGGGTTCGTCACGCTGGTGTTCCACGGCCCCGGCCCGAGCGAGCCGGACGCCGGAGAGATCGAGATGGTCGCGGTCGACCCCGCCCACCAACGCGGAGGCGTCGGCGCGGCGCTGGTCGCGTTCGCCGTCGACCGGCTGCGCGAGGCGGGCGTGCCGCTCGCGATCATCGCCACCGGCGGCGACCCCGGGCACGCCCCGGCGCGGCGGGTCTACGAGCGCGCCGGCTTCATCGGGTTCCCGCAGACGCGCTACTACCTGCCGCTCTGACCCGCTCGGCGCGAGCGGAGATCGCGTCGAGCACCACCCTCGCCGCCGGGGCCGGCTCGTGCCGACCGGCGCGGTACAGCACGCCGATCCGCCGCGCCCCCACGGCCGGCACCTCCAGCATCCGGAGACCGGCTGGGAGCTTCGCCGGCACCGCGAGCCCCGGCACGACGGCCGCCGCGAGACCCGCCGAGACCAGGGCCAACGCCGCAGGGTTCTCCAGGCACTCGTGCTCCCGCCGCAGCGCGACGCCGTGCCGTGCGGCCAGCCCGTCCAGCGCTGCCCGCGCCGCCGACCCCGGCGGCCCGGCGACCCACGGACGCGACAGCGCACCGTCCACACCGGAACCCCATTCCGGCGGCGTCACCACCCGGAACTCGTCGTCCAGCAGCCAGACCCCGCCGAGCCCCGACGGTGGGGCGTCCGGATAGGTCTCGGTCATCACCAGGTCGACGCCGCCCGCGCGGAGTGCCGCGAGCGCGGGCTCGGGGTCGAGCTCGCGCACCGAGACCCGTACGTGCGGCGAGGCGGCGTGCACCGCGGCCGCGGCCGGCCCGACGAGGTGGTCCATCGCGGTCGGGAACGCCGCCACCACCACGCGCCCGGTGGCCTGCCCGGTCAACGCCGCCAGATCACGCTCCGCCTCGGCGAGCACCACCGCGACCCGCCCCGCGTGCTCGGCCAGCAGCCGGCCCGCCGCGGTGAGCCCGACGGTGCGCCGTCCGGCCGCCCGGGACCGGTCGAGCAGCGCGACGCCGGTCTCCGACTCCAGCCGCGCCAGATGCTGGGACACCGCCGACGGCGTCAGGTGCAGCACCTTCGCCGCCGCCAGGACGCCACCCGCGTCGGCGACCGCGCGGAGGACGGCGAGCCGCCGGGGATCGAGCTGCATTCAGCCAAACTACATGTCAGCTGCAGTAATCGTCGTTACCGCTTAAGTCCCCAGGTGGGGCACGATGTGGTCATGACGCTGATCGACCTGTCCCACGTGATCGCCGCCGGCCTGATCACCTACCCGGGACTCCCCGCCCCGGAGATCACCCCGCACCTGACGCGCGAGGCGTCCCGGGACGTCTACGCGCCCGGCGTCGAGTTCGCGATCGACCGAATCACGATGGTGGGCAACACGGGCACGTACCTGGACTCGCCGTTCCACCGGTACGAGGGCGGCATCGACCTCGCCGGGCTGCCGCTCGCCTCCGTCGCCGACCTCCCCACCGTCGTGGTCCGCGCGACGACCCGGGCCGTCGACGCAGCCGTGCTCACCGCAGCGCTGGCGGACGTCCCCGACCTCCGTGGGCACGCGGTGCTGCTGCACACCGGCGGTGACCGGCACTGGGGCACCCCGGCCTACGCCGACGACGCCCCGTACCTGGCCGAGGACGGCGCCACCTACCTGGCCGAAGCCGGGGTGGCGCTGGTCGGGATCGACAGTGTCAACATCGACCAGGTGACGCCGGAGGGCTACCGGCCGGCGCACTCCGTCCTGCTGGCCGCCGAGATCCCGGTGCTGGAGCACCTCACGAACCTCGCCGCCGTCCCGGACACCGGCGGGCGGCTGCACGCGGCGCCGCCGCCGGTCCGCGACTTCGGCACGTTCCCGGTTCGCGCGTACGTGGTGGTGTGACCGCGGTCGGCGCCGAGATCGTCGGATGGGCCGGCGCGGCGGCGCTGCTGGCCGGGTACGCCCTGCTGTCGCTCGGCCGGATCCCGCACAGCCGCCGCTATCAGGTGCTCAACCTGGCCGGCTCGGCCGGGCTGGCGATCAACGGCGTGGTGCACCAGGCCTGGCCGTCCACGGTCCTCAACCTCGTCTGGGTGGCGATCGGGGCGGTGGCGCTGGCCCGGCTCGCGCGTCTCGCCCGGCTGCCCCGCCCGGAGGCAGGCGCCACCGGCCCGCAGCCGAAGCACTGATCCGAGGCACCCCGAGCCGCCCTGCACGGCGCACCCCGAGCCGCCCTCCGCTGTGCGTGCCGTGCCGCGCCGCGAGGGGCGGCACGGCATGCACAGCACCGGTGTGACTGGCGTGCGGCTCGCGCGCGGTTGACGGTGGTGGTTGTCGCCGTTTCCGGGTGCGGCCGAGATGGTTGTCGCGCATTCCGCACCATGGTGCGGAATCCATGACAACCATCGCCTGCGCCACCCGGGAAGGGCGCCATCCACCGCCCACTCCGCCCGGAAAGGACGACAACCACCCGACGGGCCACCCGGGGAACGTGCCAACCATCGGCGGGCTACCCGGAAAGCGCGCCAACCACCCGGCGGGCTACCCGGAAAGCGCGCCAACCATCGGCGGCGCCAGCCAACCACCACTTCTGTGGGGTGGCGCCGCGCGCTCGGCGCCAATCGGCGTGTCGCCCGCACCTTCCGCGTCTGGGCTTGTTATTTTTTGTCCATGTCGGAATCCGGTATCGCCACTCTGGACGCCCTGGTGGCGGCCGCCGCCGTCGGGCGCAGTCCCGCCCGGCTGCGGCAACTGCGCTGGGTGGCGGGTGAGCTGTCGCTGTTCGTGGCCCAGTACGCCGACCAGCCCACCGAGGGCGAGCAGCCACCGGTCCGCCGCCCGCGGACGGTGCGGGACTGGTTCGACCGGGCGTTGATCGGCCCCTTCCTCGCCGCCGCCGACGCCGGGACGCTGCGGCGCCGGGGCGCGGCCGGGCGTCCGTCCGGGGACGCCACCCGCAGCGTCCGGCGGAGTTGCCTGCGGATCCTCGCCCGGCAGGCCGGCGTGGACGACCCGGTGCCGGACGAGATTCCGCGGCCCGCTCCCCTGACCCGGGTCGATCCGGTTCCGGCGGGGATGGCGCTCGGGCACCTGTCGACGCGCGCCGACCGCACCCGCTCGGCCGGTGCCGTGCGGGCAGCCGCGATGGCGGCGGTCACCCGGGAACTCGGGCTGCGCACCGGGGAGATGGCGGCGTTGACGCTCGGCGACGTCGACCTCGCCGCTGGGACGTTGACCTGGCGTCCGGCGGCACCGCGGTCGGGGCCGTCGCCGGAGCCGCGGACCGCACGGCTGTCCCGGTCGACGCTCGCCGCGCTGCGGGACTGGCTGGAGGTGCGCCCCGCGCTGGTGACGATGGCACCGCGGTCGAAGGCGCTGTGGGTGTCGATCCGGGGCAACCACGACGGGTCAGGCGTGCGGCGTCCACCGGGGATGCCGTTGCGGCCGAACGGGATCCGGCGTTCGCACGAGCGGGCCGTGCAGGACTGCAACGTCAACCTCGCCGGCGAGCCGGGCTACGAGCCGCTGCCCCGCGTCCCCGGCCGTCTGCGCCCGGAGGAGCCCGAGGCCTGAGGGATCGCCTCTCGGAAAGACCACCTCTGAACGCCCGCCGAGAGGTTGCCTTTCGGAAAACCACCTCCGGCCGGCCCACGAGCGGTTGTCTTCCCGAAAACCCGCCGCCCACGCGCGCCTCGCACGCGCTCAGGAGGACCCCGCCACCGGCGCCCCGCGCCCACACAACCGGGATCCTCCGCGCGTACACGTGCTCAGGAGGACCCCGCCACCGGCGCCCCGCGCCCACACAACCGGGATCCTCCGCGCGTACACGTGCTCAGGAGGACCCCGCCACCGGCGCCCCGCGCCCACACAACCGGGATCCTCCGCGCGTACACGTGCTCAGGAGGACCCCGCCACCGGCGCCCCGCGCCCACACAACCGGGATCCTCCGCGCGTACACGTGCTCGGGAGGACCCCGCCGCCGGCGCCCCGTGGCGGCGGGATCCTCCCGTTTCGGCGCGCCCCGACTGTCGCCGCCGCACCGGCGACAGTCGGTCGTGCGCTGCCAGGTCTCACTCTGGTGGGGCGCCGTTTCCGCAGGGCATCCGAGGGATTTCCGAACTGGAACATTTGTGTGCGGTGACCGGGTCGTACCCGCCGAGCACACCGGCGATACTCCGCCACTGTGCACACATACGTTACGTTCTGCCCGAATAAGGGGGATGTGACGTGAACGAAGATCGCACCCGGCGGACGATCCGGACGCTGCTCGTTCTCCTGGCGACGGCCAGTCCGGCGTTCGCGGCCCCGGCCGCCGCCGCGGCTCCGGCAGCCCGAGCAGCCCAGACGACCGCGGAGGCCCCAGCGGCCCCGGCCCCAGCAGCCCCGGCGGTTCCGGCCCAGGTCCCGGCAGCCCCGGCCCCGGCGGCCCCGGAAGAACTGCAGCACCCAGCGGCCCTGGAAGCCCCAGCCGCCGACACCGACAACCCACCGCCCGGCGGCCCGGAGACCACCGCGCAAAAGACCACCGCGAAAAAGACCACCGCACTGGAGACCACCCCGCTGGAGACCACCCCGCTGGAGACCGCCGCGCTCGAGACCGGCGAACTCCAGACCGGCGGCCTGGAGACCACGCTCGGCCGGATCGGGCTCGCCGTCCCCGGCCAGCAGCTCACCCTGCTCGGCACCGGTTTCCGCCCGTCCAGCACGGTCGAGGCGACGCTCGACCCGCAGACCCCCGCCCCGACGGCGCTCGGCGGCGGGGTCGCCGACGCAACCGGCCTGGTCAGCCTCACCGTGACGTTGCCCGCCAGCCTCCCCACCGCCCCGCACGAGATCGTGATGACCGGCGTCGACCCGGCCGGGAGCCCGCTGAGCAAGGCGCTCGCGGTCACCACCCCGCCCACCGCGCTCACCAGCAGCGCCCCCGGACCGCAGTCGGTCACGCTGCCGATACCCGAGGGCGGCTGGGTCACGCTGCTGGACGACAAGGAGGAGCCGGTCACCCAGGTCACCAGCCGTGACCAGGGCAGCTACTCGCTCGACCCGGCGAGCGGCCGGATCACGTTCCGCCCCGACCGGATGTTCTGGGGCCCGGTACGGCCGGTGCACTACCGGCTCGTCGACGCCGTCGACCAGCGTGTCCGCGGCACCTACGCGCCGACCGTCCTGGCCCGGCCGTTGCCGATGGTCCGGGCCGCCGAGCGCACGCTCACCGACGCCGACGGCGCCACCGCCACAATCGGCTGCACCGCCGGGCCGATCGCGGTCGCCCGCTGCGAGGTGACGCTGAGCGCGGTGGTGGGCAGCGAGTACGTCGTCCTCGGCACCGGGACCGTGGCGCCTGCGAACCCGCTGGTCGGCACCCGGGTCGCCGACGTGGCGCTGACCCCGCAGGGACGCCGGCTCGCCGGGCGTCCCGGGGGGATCGCCGCGGAGATCGCGGCCCGGATGTGGGTACCGGACACGACCGAGCCGGTCGAGGCGACCGGCACGACCCAGCTCACCGCGATGACCGTCACCGCTCCCCGGGCGATCCGCTACCCGGCGGGCGGCCTGGACGTACCGGAGTCCGAACTGCCGTACCTGAACGCGCTGCGGTCGCGGATGGCCGACGTGACGACGGTGACCTGCACGGGCGGCACCGACGACTCCGGCGACGCGGACGCCAACCGGCAGATCGCCGAGGACCGCGCCCGCCGGGTCTGCGAGTACCTCACCGCGAACACCACGGCCCGGCCCAGTGTGCGCAGCGTCGGGGAGGACCAGCCGGTCGCCGACAACACGACCGAGGAGGGGCGCAACCGCAACCGCCGGGTCGAGATCACGTTCAGCTACGCGACGGAGTCCACCGGATGAGCCGAGCGCAACCCGCTCAGATCAGTTGTTCGACCGAGTCGACGCCGCGCACCTTCCACCCGGCGGACGTCCAGAGCACCCGGACGTCGCAGTCGGCGAAGCTCTTGCCGTCCAGCCGACCGCGGGGCTGGCCGAGCGGGCTGGTGCCGTCGCGCGGGCTGCGGTCGAAGGACACCGCGACGGTCATCACCTGACCGGCGAAGTCCTCGATCGTGTTGGCTTCCCGGACGGTGTAGACGCCGCCCTGCAGCGATCCGCCGTCGTTGTAGTTCTCCTGGATGACGCCGATCGCCTCGGCACACTCGGTGCACTTGGCGTCCGACGCCGCCCGCAGCTTGTCGACCTCGCCGGTCTGCACGCCGTAGCTGAGCAGCGCGAACCAGTACTCGGTGAACGCGGCCGCACCGGCCTTGTCCTGCTGGCTCGCCTCGGGCGCGGGAGCCGGTGGCGTCGGCTTCGCGCTCGACGGGGCGGCGGTCGGCTCGATCACCGAACCGGACGACGACCCCGAATCGGCACACCCCACCAGCGCCGCCACCCCGAGGGACGCAGCGACAACGATTCGTGCCGCCCGGGCAGCACGCATCGCACCACCCCGTTCCGCAATCACGCCGGAAGATTAACCGTGGATAACCGCGAGTGGCGGAAATTCGAGTTAACTGCGTCCGCTATCGCGGCATTCCCCCCGCTCATCCCGAAAACTGTGACCTCAACGTGACCCACAGTAGAAATCTGGCGGGTTGGAATACCACTACGTGTTACCTGTTAATTGCGTTCCGAAGTCTTCGCAGCGTTCTCCGCGTCAGCACTGCCAGTAAAGCTACCGATGCGTAGACTCCGCCGCGAACGTACGGTCCGGCCGCCCCCGCTCAGGGCCGGGCGAATCGGAGGACAGCAGAATGGCAACCGGTCGGCACCGCCGCCTCCAAGCGTCGCGCCGCAGGGAACTCGAGGCCGAGGCCGCCGAGAAGGCACCGCGCCGTCGTACCGGCCCGGTCGCGCCCTGGATGGTGGCCGCGGTCGTCGCGGTGCTGGTGTTCAGCGGCGTCACCGCCGGCTACGTGGTCGCCGCCCGTGGCGGTTGCGACGGCACGCCCACCACGCTGAGCGTCGTCACCTCGCCCGATCAGGTGGACGTCGTCCGGAAGCTCGCCACGACGTGGGAGGACGGCGAACCGTCCGTCGACGGCCGCTGCGCCCGGATCGAGGTGACCGGCGAGTCCTCGCGGGACGTCGCCGCCGCACTCAGCCCGGACTGGCAGCGCACCGCGGACGGCGTGACCCGTCCGGACGTCTGGATGCCCGACTCCAGCAGCTGGCTCCTCTCCGCCGCCCGCCGGGAGGACGCCGCACCGCTGGTCTCCGGCGAGCGCACCAGCGTCGCCAGCTCGCCCGTCGTCATGGCGGTGCCGCGGCCGATGGCCGAGGCGCTCGGCTGGCCGAGCAAGCAGATCTCCTGGTCCGACTTCGTCGGCATGCACTTCCGCAACCAGACGTGGAAGGACTTCGGCCACGCCGACTGGGGCCCGATCAAGCTGGGCATGAGCGAACCGACGACGTCGACCGCCGGACTGCTCAGCTTGGTGCCGATCTCCGACCGCAACGGCGACGACAAGATCTCGCTGGACGAGGCGAAGGCGCTGCTGGTGTTCAGCCGGTCGGTGGTCGACCGGCAGCCGGACAGCTCCGGCTGGTACGAGAAGCTCGCCGAAGCCCCGGACGAGAAGGCCGCGCTCAAGACGATCAGCGTCTTCCCGTCGCTGGAGCACGACATCGCCGCCTACAACCAGAACGACCCGGCGGTGAAGCTCGTCCCGCTCTACCCGGGCGAGGGCACGGTGTTCGCCGACTACCCGTACGCGACGCTGAACGCAGGCTGGGTGGACTCGTTCCGCCGCCAGGTCGCCGCCGCTTTCCTGGACCACCTGCAAAGCAGCTCGTCCCAGCGGGTCTACGGGGAGGCCGGGTTCCGTACACCGGACAAGTCCACCCGCTACGCCGGCTCCACGCTCGGCGAGCTGGGCTTCTCCGAGGAGATCGGCGCGGTCGCCCGCAACGTCGGCTCGGCCGCCACCGTCGACCGCACGGTCGTGTACTGGACCGCGCTCGAGCGCACCACGACGTTCCTCGCGGTCGTCGACACGTCCGGGTCGATGGTCGAACCACTCGGCGACAAAACCCGGATGCAGGTCGTCCAGGAGGCCGCCATCAAGGCGATCTCCCTCTTCGACGAGAACTCCCACGTCGGCCTCTGGCAGTTCTCCACCAACCTGGTGGGCAGCCAGGACTGGCGCCAGGTCATGCCGCTCACCCGCGCCGGGTCGACCGACAAGGCGACCGGGAAGCCGTTCCGCGAGGTCGGCATCCAGAAGGTGCTGGCGCTGCGCCCCGGCGGCAACACCGGCCTCTACGACACGGTGCTCGCCGCCTACCAGTACATGCAGAAGAACTGGAAGCCCCGCCAGCTCAACCTCGTCGTCGTGCTCACCGACGGCAAGAACCAGGACGACAACGGGATCAGCCGGAGCGAACTGCTCAGCCGGTTACGCAACACGGCCCAGCCCGACCGTCCGGTGCAGGTGATCACGCTTGGCCTCGGCGACACCGTCGACGAGAAGGAACTGGGCGAGATCTCCGCCGCCACCGGTGGCAAGTCGTACAAGGCCAAGGACGCCGACGACCTCGAACGGCTCTGGCTGGCCACGATCCTCGGCGAGACCCCGCCGAGGTAGGACCCGCGGCTGTCGGCCGGGCTCCGTACCCGGCTGACCCGCCTGCGTTCCTCCCCTTTTATTCGTTACGCTCGGCAGCGGCGGGCACCAGCGCCTGGCCCACCCCGCGGACGGCCGCGTCGAGCGGTGCCGCCTTCGCCGCCGCCTCCGCCACCTCGTCGTCCGGAATGCTCGACCAGGTGATGCCGCCGCCCGCCCACAGGTGCAGCGTCCCCGCGTTCCCCGTGCCATCAGACGCAGAGTCACCACCGCACTCCGAAGAGCCCCACACCGCGGCCACCGTCCGGATCGTCAGACCGAGCTCGATCCCGGCCGGCGAGACGTACCCGAGCGCCCCCATCGCCGGCCCCCTCCCGACCGGCTCCAGCGCGGAGAGCACCTCCAGCGCTGCCCGCTTCGGCGCCCCGGTGACCGACGCACCCGGGCAGAGCGCCCGCAGCAGCTCCGCCACCCCGACGCCCGGCCGCAGCTCGGCGGTCACCGTGGACTCGGCCTGCCACAGCCCGCTCCAGGGCCGCACGGCGAACAACTCGTCGACGGAGACCGAGCCGGTGGTCGCGATCCGACCCAGGTCGTTCCGGGCGAGGTCGACGATCATGACGTGCTCGGCGCGCTCTTTCGTCGAGGCCAGCAACGCGGCCCGGCCGGCCTCCGTACGTGGGCCGGTGCCCTTGATCGGGCGGGTGGTCACGCGTCCGCCGGCGACCGTGACCAGGCACTCCGGTGAGCCGCTGGCGACCGCCCAACCGGCGCCGTCCGGCCCGCTGCCACTCAGCCGGCCTGCCCACGCCGCGCCCGGCAGGCCCGCGACCGCGGCGAGCGCGGCGCCGGGATTCCCGAGATACGGTGCGGAGGCGTGCCCGACGACGTTCACCTGGTAGACGTCACCGCGGGCGATCGCCTGGCGAGCGGCCTCCACCGCCGCCCGGTGCTCCCCCGGCTCCCATGACGAGACCCAGGGTCCGACCTGCCACTCGTTCCGGTCGCCGCCGTGGCCGACGGGGACGCGGTGGTGCGGCGGCACGTCGTCGCCGATGGGGACGGCCTCGTGGAACACCAGGACGACATCCGGAATCTCCGGCGCCGGGGTCGGGGGGCCGAGCAGGGCCGTCCCGTTTGCATCACGCAGCGTAGTGGAACCCAGCATCGTGGCGCCCGCCGCAGCCGAGATGAGGAGGGCCGCACCCACCGTTCGGCCGGGTTCTGGATCGTCCGGACAGAGTGAAGATTCGACCGGCTGGAATGGGGTGTCCCGGTCACTCGTTACCCCATCCGGCATGGCATCGTTAGGGACATCGGAATGATGCGGATCACACAGGTTACGAGCGGGCAAGCCGGCAGCGGCCAGCGCGCTTTCGATCAACTCTGCGGGATCTCCACCGTCAGAAATCCGCCATTCCAGTCTGTTTCGCTCGCGATATCCCCAACCACCGGGCAGTTGCGGAGATGTTTTCAATTTGTTGCCCACAACTCAGCCCATCCGACGACGTTCGGAGTTGCGGTGAGGGACGATGATGTGAGGGAAGACACAGGTTCTCTGTGACCCAACTGAGCCCGCCAGTAGCAGCACACCGCTGGCACCACCCCCAGGAAGACCTGGCATGACTGCATCACTGAACGACCCCGCAACTCGAACCACCAACCAGTTTCACCCGTTCACCCTGACCGGAGACTCTTCGATGTGCCCGCATCAGCCGCAGTGTCCTTCCTTCGATGCCCCTGACCGGGACGCCGCGACGATCCTCGCAGCCCACCCCGTGCAAGGTTGGAGCCTGCTCTGCAACGGCGTCATCGTGTTCGAGGACACCGGGGAGCTCCTGCCGGACGGCCGCTGCGTCGACCCCTGCCGCCCGGAACCCGCACACGCCGCTGCGTAACAGCAGCACCCCGTCGCAGGGATCCGTAACACCGTCCCTCGACCCCCGAGGCGGCAGCCGCCCCCCATCCAGGGACCGGCACCTGCCGCCGCTGAACGCTCAGGCGGCGCCCGCCGCACCGTAACCCCGGTGCCCGGCCCGCGCCGCTGCGGCACCCCGACGGAGGCCGCACCCGCGCGCTCCGCCCTCCGACAGTCGCGCCACTGACGGCCCGCGCCGCCCGGCCACCCAGCCGGGCTCGGCGCTCGCCACATCGCGTTCCGCCGCACCCCCGGGTCCGGCGTCGCTGGCCCACACCCTCTTCCGCGCCCGCCCAGAGCCTGGGCGGGCGTCGTGTTCTGCGCCGAGCGCGCGAAGCCGGGGCCTCACCGGGGTCCACGAACGTCGTCGACCCCGGTAACTCACCGACTTCCCGGCGCCCGGCCCTCGCGAGGCGGTGGCGCCGCGGTCGCCCCGATCAGGAGATCGCGAACGCCTCCGGGGACGGGCACGAGCACACCAGGTTCCGGTCACCGAACGCGCCGTCGATGCGCCGCACCGGCGGCCAGTACTTGTCGGCCGTCCGGCCCGCCGGGTAGGCGCCGAGCGCCCGGTCGTACGGGTGCTCCCACTCCCCCGTCACCATCGCTGCGGTGTGCGGGGCGTTCGCCAGCGGGTTGTCGTCCTTGGGCCACGTCCCCGCGGCCACCGCGTCGATCTCTGCCCGGATCGCGATCATCGCGTCGCAGAACCGGTCGAGCTCGGCCAGGTCCTCGGACTCGGTCGGCTCCACCATCAGCGTCCCGGCCACCGGGAATGACATCGTCGGCGCGTGGAACCCGTAGTCGATCAGCCGCTTCGCGACGTCGTCCACGGTCACGCCGGTGCTCTTGGTCAGCGGACGCAGGTCGAGGATGCACTCGTGGGCCACCAGGCCCGCCGAACCTTCGGTACCCCCGGCGTACAGCACCGGGAAGTGCGGCCGCAGGCGCGCCGCGACGTAGTTGGCGGCGAGCACCGCCGCACCGGTCGCCGCGACCAGCCCTTCCGCCCCCATCAGCCGCAGGTACACCCACGGCACCGGCAGGATGCCCGCCGATCCCCACGGCGCGGCCGACACCGGCCCGGGCCCGGTCTCCGGCCCCGCGTCGGGCCGCAGCGGGTGGTTGGGCAGGTACGGCGCGAGGTGCGACCGCACCGCGACCGGACCGATGCCCGGACCACCGCCGCCGTGCGGGATGCAGAACGTCTTGTGGAGGTTCAGGTGGCTGACGTCGGCGCCGAACTTGCCCGGCTTGGCGAACCCGAGCAGCGCGTTGAGGTTCGCGCCGTCCACGTACACCTGGCCGCCGGCGTCGTGCACGGCCGCGCAGACCTCGGTGATCGTCTCCTCGTAGACGCCGTGCGTCGAGGGGTAGGTCACCATCAGCGCCGCGAGGTCGTCCCGGTGCTGCTCGATCTTGGCCCGCAAGTCGTCCAGGTCGACGTTGCCGGCGCTGTCGCAGCCGACGACCGCGACCCGCAGCCCCGCCATCACCGCGCTGGCCGCGTTGGTGCCGTGCGCGGACGACGGGATCAGGCAGACGTCCCGGTGCGCCTCGCCGCGGTCGCGGTGGTACGACCGGATCGCGAGCAGACCGGCGAACTCACCCTGCGAACCGGCGTTCGGCTGCAGGCTCACCGCGTCGTACCCGGTGACCTCGGCCAGCCACCGCTCCAGGTCGCCGATCATCGCGCCGTACCCGGCGGTCTGCTCGGCCGGCGCGAACGGGTGGATGTTCGCGAACTCCGGCCAGCTGACCGGCTCCATCTCGGTCGTCGCGTTGAGTTTCATCGTGCAGGAGCCGAGCGGAATCATGCCGCGGTCGAGCGCGTAATCCCGGTCGGAGAGCCGGCGGAGGTAACGCAGCATCGCGGTCTCGGACCGGTGCTCGGCGAAGACCGGGTGCTCCAGGTAGGCGCTGGTGCGCAACAGCGAGTCCGGGATCGCGTCCCCGGTCTCGACGTCCAGCGTCGACACGTCGAGCCCCGCGACGTCGAGCTCGGGGTCGTCGGAGCCGACCGCGGTCCAGACCGCCCGCAGGTGCTCGACCGTCGTGGTCTCGTCGCAGGAGACGCCGATCGTGTCGGCGTCGACGCGCAGCAGGTTCACCCCGGCCGCGGCGGCGGTCGCCAGGATGTCGTCGGCGCGCCCCGGCACCGAGACCCGGACCGTGTCGAAGAACGTCTCGGTGACCACGGTGGCGCCGGGGAGGCGGCGCAGCCCGGCCGCGAGCACCGCCGCCATCCGGTGGGTGCGCAGCGCGATCTGGCGGAGCCCGTCCGGGCCGTGCCAGACGGCGTACGCCCCGGCCATCACCGCGAGCAGGACCTGCGCCGTACAGATGTTGCTGGTCGCCTTCTCCCGCCGGATGTGCTGCTCGCGGGTCTGCAGCGCGAGCCGGTACGCCGGGGCGCCGGCCGCGTCCCGGGAGACGCCGACCAGACGGCCGGGCAGCGACCGGGCCAGCTTCTCGGCCACCGCCATGTACCCGGCGTGCGGGCCGCCGAAGCCCAGCGGGACGCCGAAGCGCTGCGCCGAGCCGATCGCGATGTCGGCGCCGAGCTCACCCGGCGCCGTGAGCAGGCAGAGGCCGAGCAGGTCGGCCGCGACCGTGACCAGCGCGCTCCGTTCGTGCGCGGCGGCGATCAGTGCCCTCGGGTCGCGCAGCGTCCCGGAACTGGCCGGGTACTGCACGAGCAGTCCGAAGTACGGCTCCTCCGGGGGCGTCGCCAGGTCGCTGACCACCAGATCGATGCCGAGCGGCTCTGCCCGGGTGCGCAGTACCGCCAGCGTCTGCGGGTGCACCTCGGCGTCGACGACGAACGTGTCGGTGCCGAGCTTCTTGCCCGCGCGGCGGGCCAGCGTCATCGCCTCCGCGGCCGCGGTCGCCTCGTCCAGCAGGGACGCGCCGGCGACCGGCAGACCGGTCAGGTCGCTGACCACGGTCTGGAAGTTGAGCAGCGCCTCCAGGCGGCCCTGCGAGATCTCCGGCTGGTACGGCGTGTACGCGGTGTACCAGGCCGGGCTCTCCAGGACGTTACGGCGGATCACCGGCGGCGTGACCGTGTCGGAGTAACCGAGCCCGATCATCTGGACCATCGGCCGGTTGCGAGCGGCGATCGCGCGCAGCTGGGCGGTCGCCTCGGGCTCCGACAGCGCCGGTGGCAGGTCGAGCGTGGCGTCCGGGCCGGTCAGCCGGATCGAGGCCGGGAGCGCCGCGGCCAGCAGCGCCTCGATCGAGGGCTGCCCGACGACGTCCAGCATCGTGGCGACGTCCGCGGCCGACGGGCCGATGTGGCGACGCGAGAACGGGCTCGCCGCGCCGAGCGAGGCGAGCGAGGGACGGTCGGTCATGGGGAGCTCCGGGAGTGTGGGAACACGGCGGACCGGTCTCCCCCTCTGTCATCGGTACCTGAGAGCTTCACCCGGCCGGAGTACTCCGAACGCGGGCTTGCACCGTCGGTGAGGCGCCGCACTGCGCCTGCTTTCCAGAGTCGTCCGGGCGTACCGACACGCCCACCGCACGGTCCGTTGGCCTGAGAGGTTCCGGGGAGGTTGCTCCTTCGGCGCCCGGGGCTGGCTGCCCAGGGACTCTCCCGCACGGTTTATCAACGCACATCAGAAACTACCAGCCCGCGCGGCCCCCCGCGGGCGGCGTCCACCACACGGAGTTGCCCTTCAAGCGCCGCCAGGCGCGCAAGCCTTTGTCTGAACTGGAGCCCGCTCAGGGCGGCGCTGGCAGTCGAGCGGGCCGACGCCGTGACATTAAGGGGGGCCGTCATGAGGCCCGCTCGCCTGTCAGCGTCGTTCTGAGCGGGCCGCGATCACCCGGTGCGGCGGGCGCGGCGGCGGGAGAGTTCGTCCGCGTCGGGGCGGGCGGCTGGGGACGGGGTGCCGTTGGCACGCTCGCCCGGCAGCTTCGCGAGGCTGCCCTCGATCTCCCGGAACGCCCCACCGACCGCGATCCCGAACACGCCCTGGCCGCCCTGGAGCAGGTCTACGACCTCCTCCGGCGACGTGCACTCGTACACCGTCGTGCCGTCGGAGAGCAGCGTGATGTGAGCCAGATCCTCGACCCCGCGGGCCCGCAGCTGGTCGACGGCGAGCCGGATGTTCTGCAGCGACACCCCCGCGTCCAGGAGCCGCTTGACGATCTTCAGGACGAGGATGTCGCGGAACGAGTAGAGCCGCTGGCTCCCGGACCCCTGCGCGCCCCGGATGCTCGGCTCGACCAGCCCGGTGCGGGCCCAGTAGTCGAGCTGCCGGTACGTGATGCCGGCGACGTGGCAGGCGGTCGGCCCGCGATATCCGACGTGCTCGTCCGGGGACGACCCCGGCTCCCGCTCGAACAGGACGCCCTGTCCGTCGTAGGCGCTGCCGACGCTGCCGTAGGCGTCGAGGGGGGTGCTACCGGGCGCGGTCGGCGCACCGGTGGACCCCCCGACAACCGGGAGCCCGGCCTGGCCGGCCGTACCGTCGCGCTTGACCACCGCTGACCTCCGCGCGTGTGCCGATCCACTGTGCCCCCGAGACCTCGACGGTAAGAGGGCGGTGAACACCGGTCAACGTCCGGCGACGGCGTGTCGCGACATCGCAGCAGAGCCTGAACGCCTAGAGTACAACAAAATAGGGCATAATGTGCGGAATACCGTCCCAGCCTCGTGCATCGACGGTATTCCACTGATATGCGCTACGCCACTCGGATGCGCATTCTCGGAGGCCGGAATTCGGCTGCCGGCTCAGCTTCCGGCGAAATCTTCCGGGGAGATCGTGTCGAGGAATTCGCGGAACTTCGCGACCTCGTCCTCCTGCTCGTCCGGGATGATGATCCCGGCCTCTTCCAGCACCGCCTCGGCGCAGGTGATCGTGACACCGACCCGGAGCGCCAGTGCGATCGCGTCGGACGGCCGGGAGCTCACCCGCACGCCGTCGCCGATCACCAGCTCGGCGTAGAAGACGTTGTCCCGCAGCTCGACGATTTCGACCTTCCGGAGCGGCGCATCGAGGGCGCCGAGGACGTCCCGCAGCAGGTCGTGCGTCAACGGCCGGGTCGGCCGGACCCCCTGCTGCTCGAACGCGATCGCGGTGGCCTCGACCGGCCCGATCCAGATCGGCAGGTAACGATCACCCGCGACCTCCTTGAGCAGGACGATCGGCTGGTTGTTCGGTAGCTCGACCCGCACACCGACGACGTTGAGCTCCTTCACCCGTATCTCACCCAGCCTCTGCACTCGCGCACGCCGGACTTTTCCGGCCCGCCGCACGTTCCCATGCCGCTTCCGAAGTCCGAACTACCGAGACCTACCTTGCCTCTGTCGAACGTACACGGCACGCCCCCGTCCGGCGCGTCGGCCGGGTCGTGAGGATCAGCCGCCGAGCGATCCCCGGAGACGGGCCTGGACGAGCGCCGTGTGCAGACGCAGCGACAGCGCGGCGAGCTCCCGGACGATCTCCTCGGCGCGCGCCTTCGCCTCCGGGCCCCGCTGCCGGATGACCGGCGCGACGACCTGCTCGAACAGTCCCACCTCGCGGTCGGCCGCAGTCTTGTACCCGCGCAGGTGCCGGGGCTCCAGACCGAACTCGGCCATCCGCGCGACGGTCTCGGCCACCGCCAGGCCGTCCGCGTCGTACCACCCGGCGCCGCGCGCGGAGATCAGGCCGTAATTCTCGATCTGTTTCAGCTGGGCGTCGGTGATGCCGGTCCGCTCCAGGAGGTCGGACCGGGAAAGGCGGACATCGACCTCAGGTCGGGAGAAATCGCCCGCCGCTGGCAGCGACTCGTTCGCCACCAGCGCATGCTGCTCTGGCCGACCGCCATCGGCGCCCGGCGTCCCGCGGTCGAACGCCTGGAGGTGCTCCCGGATCACGCGCAGCGGCAGGTACTGGTCCCGCTGCGCCGCCAGGACGTACCGCAGCCGGTCGACGTCCTCGGGCGAGTACTTGCGGTACCCGGCCGGCGTGCGCTCCGGCTCCACGAGCCCTTCGGACTCGAGGAACCGGAGCTTGGAGATCGTGGTGTCCGGGAACTCCGGCCGGAGCTGGGCGAGGACCTCGCCGATGCTCAGATACGCCCGGGCGGAGGACCCGGACGCGGTCACGGCGCTACCCCCTCCGCGGACCGCGAAACCACGGTCCCGGAGCCCGTACCGACCCGACGCCACCGACTCACCGTGCGACTCCCTCCGCGGACCGCGAAACCACGGTCCCGGAGCCCGTACCGACCCGACGCCACCGACTCACCGTGCGACTCCCTCCGCGGACCGCGAAACCACGGTCCGGGAGGCCGTCACGACGCCACAACGTTCCGACGCCGCAGANGGGAGGCCGTCACGACGCCACAACGTTCCGACGCCGCAGACGTCACGGCGCCACCTTCGGGCCCGAGAGGAAGACCAGCCGGAACTTGCCGACCTGCACCTCGTCGCCGTTCGCCAGGGTCGCGGACTCGACGCGCTCCCGGTTGACGTAGGTGCCGTTGAGGCTGCCGACGTCGCGAACGACGAAGACGCCACCCTCACGACGGAACTCGGCGTGCCGGCGGGACACCGTGACGTCATCGAGGAAGATGTCGCTCTCCGGGTGACGCCCGGCGGTCGTGACGTCGGTGTCCAGCAGGAACCGGCTACCCGCGTTCGGCCCGCGCCGGACGACGAGCAGCGCCGAACCGGGCGGAAGGCTCTCGGCGATCCGGGTACCCTCGGGGTCACCGCCGCCGGCGGCCTCGGACGCCTCCACGACGTCGTCGATGGCGCCGAGGATCATCGTCGAGGTGACATCCAGCTGCTGATCGTCCTCGGAATGGCGGCTCACCGCACACCTCCGGCGTCTAGGGCCCGCAGGCACGCCCGCGCGGATGCTGGAGGGGCACCCTTCAAGTTAGATCGCCTCCCGGCCTTGTCCGTCGACCGCTGACGCGGTCGAGTACCTGCGATGTGGGCCCGGCAGTCCCCGCCACCCGGGAAGGGGACGGAATCCGCCAGATCTGCTCCCCAGTCTGGCAGACCAGGTCACAGCGAGGGGACGACCACCCGCCTCGCGACCGGTGTTCGACCCACGAAGCCTAGTGCACCGGTGTGTGAGTTGCTCGACCGCACGCTCCCGTGACCCATCAGATCCGTGCTCCCGACGCTCACGGTCGCAGCTTCAGGCAGTGCAGCACCAGTACCGCCGCCGCCCGTGGGCAGGGTGGTCATGCCTTCTCGGTGAGTTCCCGGTACTCGTCGGCGCTCATCAGAGCGTCGAGGACGGCGGGATCGTCCACGTCGATCTCGAGCATCCATCCCCCGCCGTACGGCTCGCCGTTGATCAGCTCCGGCTGCTCGTCCAGCGCCTCGTTCCGAGCCGTCACCGTGCCGGACACCGGGGCGTACACGTCCGAGACGCTCTTGGTCGACTCGACCTCACCGACCGCCTCGCCCGCGGTGACGGTGTTGCCCACCTCGGGCAGCTGCACGAACACGATGTCGCCGAGCGAGTCCTGGGCGTAGTCGGTGATACCGATCCGGACAGTGCTCCCGCTGGTCGCGCGGATCCACTCGTGCTCGTTCGTGTACCGCAGATCGTCGGGGATCACGGTCGGTCCTTTCGTGGAACGGGGATGCGGTGGTACGGGACGTCAGTCAACCGGTTCGGCGTACCGCGGCCTCGCCGGTGAGAGCGTTGCGCTGACGGTGACCGTCTCCGGCGCGTCGATCTGCAACTTACCGCCGGCGCCCTCGACCGAGTCCACGACACCACCGGGGATCGCCAGCGCGGCCCGCATCGTCTGCGGCTCACCGATCGCGAGCAGCGTGTACGGACCGGACAGTCGCCGGCCGTCGACCAGCAGGTCGCCGTCGTCGGCGTCGAGGAACGCGGTGGACGCGACGATCCGGACCGGGTCGCCCCGGCTCCCGCCGATCTGCAGCGCCTCGGCTCCGGCCCCGCGCAATTCCTCGACCGCGTCGAGGATCACGTCCGCACTCAATCGACGGGTACCGGCGAAGAACACCAGGCGCAGCCCGTCGCCCTCGGCCGGGATCGTCCCGGCCAGGATGCCGAGCTCCTCGGCGCGCTGCTCCAGGTCCTCCTGGACGGTCTGCGAACCCTCCGCAGCCGAGCTGAGCGTCCGGCGGCGCTCCTGCAGTTCGTTGATCTCACCCTGCAGGCGCTGCTCGCGGTTCTCCAGCTCGTCCAGGATCCGCACCAGGTCTTCCTGACGCGCACCGGCCAGCTCGCCGTCCCGCTCGTTGCGACGCAGCTGGGCGGCGAGGCTCAGGCCGAGCAACGCGCAGAGCGCGACCGCGGCGGCCTTCATCCACCACTGTCGCCGGGACGCGGTCCGCGGACGCCGATGAGCCGGTGACGGGCCACCCGGACCGGCCGGTCCGCCGGAGCCCACCGGCACCATCTCGGTGCCGGCCCGGCGCTGACCGGGCGGGTCCTCGGGCTCCGGAGCGGTCGGTGGTTCCTCGGCGGCCGCAGCGGCCGGAGAGAGCGGCTCCGCGTCGGGGGCGACGCCCGAGGGCGGCGGTGGGTCGCTCGGCGCCGATGGCCGGCCCGCCGTGCCCGCCGCCTCCCGACCCACCGGGGACGAGAGCGGCTGCGAGGACGACAACGGCAGGGTGATCGCCTCGGTGACCGCGTCGTCCGGCTCCGGCATCATCGCGCCGGGGTCCTGATCACGCTGGCGGGGCGCCCGCGCCGCCCCGGCCGCGTCGCCGCCGGGGGTCGGCCCGGTCATGCCCGGAAGATGTGGCGCCGGATCGCCGCCACGTTGCCGAAGATCCGGACCCCGAGCACGACCACGACCCCCGTCGAGAGCTGACCACCGACCCCCAGTTTGTCACCGAGATACACGATCAGGGCGGCCACCAGCACGTTGGAGACGAACGAGACGACGAACACCTTGTCGTCGAAGATGCCGTCCAGCCGCGCGCGGACGCCGCCGAAGACCGCGTCCAGCGCGGCGACCACGGCGATCGGTAGGTACGGCTCCAGACCGGTCGGCACCGACGGCTCGAATACGAGACCGACGACGACGCCCACGATCAGCGCCAGCGCGGGGATCAATCAGCACCTCCGGCATCGGACGAGGGAGACACCCGCGGCGTCGCGGCCGGCCGGGTCGACGGTGGGGCGGACCCGGACGAGGCCGGTGGGGTGTCGCCCGAGGGCGACGGCGACGCGGGCGGCGCAGTGGAGGCCGCCGGGCCGGTGGACGTCGACGGGCTCGCCGGGGCCTGCGACCCGGGTCGGGCCGCCTCCCGCAGCTCGGGTTCCGGACCGGCCGGCAGCCGGAGTTCGTCGTCGCGGCGCAGGTCCAGCCCCATCTTGTAGTCCTTGACGTACGACTGGAACCGCCGCACCGCCGGTGCGCGCAGCAACTCCCGGTAAAGCGCGTCGGCGTCGCCGATGGCGGTGATCGTGTACGGGTTGTCCACCGGCCGGAAATCCACCAGGACGGCCGCGCCGGCCGACCGGATGGTGGAGAGCGCGGTCAGCCGCTGGCCGTCGATCGCGACTGCCTCCGCGCCGGCCGCCCAGACGGCGTTGGCGAGCGTCTGCAGGTCGCCGTCCTGGACCAGGAACGCCTCGGCGTCACCGACCGTCACGCCGGTCACCGGGTCGCGGGTCGGCTCTCCGTCCGAGACCTCCAGGACGATGCCGGGCCCGGTGACCGGCACCAACCCGGTCGTCGCCTCGGCGTCCCGGATCCGCCGGGACAACGCCTGCCCGGTCGAACTGTTCGCGACGGCGGCGTCCTGGGCCTCGGCCACCTCTTCCCGGCGCTGGTCGGCGAGGCGCTGCAGCCCGTCGGTGCGGCTCTGCGCCCGGCGAACCTCGGCGGCGAGCGCGTCCCGGGTCTCCGCCGCCTGGGGCGCCGTGGCCACCGTCTCCCGGTACGCGACCGCGAGCACGACCCCGATCACCGCGGCGCACACGGCGGTCAGCGCGCGCCGTCCGCGGGCGGTCAGCCGGGACGGCGGCTCGCCGGTCTCCCGGCGCTGGGCCGCCGCGGCGTACCCCGGATCGAGGTGGTTGTTCATCAGGTCGGCCAGCATCGTCAGGCCGGGCGAGGGGGGCGCGTCCTTGCCGAACAGCCGGAAGCCGGCGTCCCGGGGCTCGGTTCCGTGGTCCGGCGTTCCGTGCTCCGGCGGTGGGGCTGGCGAGCTCACCCGGCGGCCTCCACGCGGTCCCGCCGGGCGAACCGGACGAGCGAACCGGTCTGCACGACGTAGAGCGCGGCGGCCCACCAGTACAGCCCGACGCCCCAGATCGCGAACGCCCAGCCAACCGGGGCGGCGATCGCGCCCACCAGGCCGTCCTGCCCGGCCAGCAGCAGCAGCGGGAACGCGTAGAGCAGGTTGAACGTCGCCGCCTTGCCGACGTAGTGCACCGGCAACGGCCCGTAGCCGTACTGCCGCAGCACCATCAACGCGAGCCAGAGCACCCCGTCCCGGACGATCAGCGCCAGGGCCAGCCACCACGGGATGATGTCGCGGATCGCGAACGTGACGACGGTGGTGAAGACGTAGAGGCGGTCGGCGAGCGGGTCCAGCAACTGCCCGATCCGGCTAACCTGGCCCCAGGCCCGGGCCAGCGCACCGTCCAGCCAGTCGGAGAAGCCGCTGACCACCAGTACGAGCAGCGCGAGCAGGTCGGCGTGGGCCACCAGGACCAGGTAGACGAACACCGGAACGCCGAGCAGCCGCAGTGCGCTGAGCGCGTTCGGCACGGTGAGTACGCGCGCCGTCACCGGCGGATCGGTGGCGACCGGAGCCGGTGCCACCTCTGATGCCTCGGGCACGACCCAGCCTCCCCTCCGCTGCCTGACGGACCCCGGTCGGTTCCGTACCGCTCATGCTGCCACCTCGGCCCGGCCCGAGGGCGACCACCGTGCGCCCCGTGGCGCCGACCACTCCGGCCCGGCGTCCTCGGTGCCCCGCGGACGGCCGGTAGCGGGGCGTGCGTTGCTCCCCGGCCGCAACCGAGGCGGGGTGGATCACGTCCGCGATTCCTCAGCTCGCTGGGCTCCGCGTCGAGAGACGAAGTGACCACACGGACGTGGCCCAGCATCGACCCAGGAGCTGATCGGTGACCCGACCGACCCCCCGACCGACCCGGACCTTCCCGCGCCGCGCACGACTGACCGCCGGGATCGCCGGGCTGTCCCTGGCCGCCGGATCGGTCGCCGGGGTCATCGCGGTGGCCGGAGGCGGATCGGCGACGGTCGCGGCTCCCGCGCCCACCGGTGCTCCGCCGACCACTGTGGCAGGTCCGGCCGGTGCGTCCGGGTCCGCCCCGGCCGGCGCCCCGACGACCGACGCCAGGACCGGCACCGCGGCGACCGGCACCGGCCGCACGGACTGGGACGCACCGGCGGCCAACGTGACCGCCGCTCCGGCGAGCGTCGTCGGCGACGTCGCCGCGAACCAGCCGGTCCGGATCGTGACCGTCCGTAGCGTCGACGGCCGCCCGTCGGTCGTCACGACGACGGTCAACGGACGTGCGTCGGCGACCGCCGCGGTCGCGGCCGCACAGCGGGACGCGACGACCGTCTCGGTCGGCGTCGACCGGGTCCTCCGGCTCTCCGTGACCAGCGACGACCCGCGTCGCGCCGCCCAGTGGGCGCTGACCACGCTGCGCGCCGAGCAGACCTGGACCGCGACGACCGGCAAGACGGTCACCGTGGCCGTCGTCGACACCGGCGTGCAGGCCTCGCACCCGGACCTCGCCGGGTCCGTCCTGTCCGGCGTGGACCTGGTCCGTGACGATCCGAAGAGCATCGACGGCAGCAAGGACGACAACGGCCACGGCACCCACGTCGCGGGCATCATCGCGGCGGTCGCGAACAACCGGATCGGCGTCGCCGGGCTGGCTCCGGGCGCGAAGATCCTGCCGGTCCGCGTCCTCGACGGCGACGGCGCCGGGTACGACTCGGACATCGCCGACGGCATCGTCCGGGCGGTCGACCGCGGCGCCACGGTCGTCAACCTCTCGATCGGCGGCACCGAGGCCGGCGCGACGTCGTACGCGGTCCGGTACGCGCTGAGCAAGAACGTGGTCGTGGTGGCCGCCGCCGGCAACGAGCGCGAGGAGGGCAACCCGGTCAGCTACCCGGCGGCGGACGCCGGCGTGATCGGCGTGGCCGCGACCGACTGGTCCGACACCGACGCTCCGTTCTCCAACACCGGCGACTACGTCGACGTCGCCGCGCCGGGCGTCGGGATCTGGTCGACGTACCGGGGCAGCACGTACAAGCAGCTCTCCGGCACGTCGATGGCGACGCCGTACGTGGCCGCGGCCGCCGCCCTGATCCGCGCCGTCTCCCCCGACCTCACCCCGGCCGCCGTCGGATCCCTGCTGGAGCGGACCGCCACCGACCTCGGTACCGTCGGTCGGGACGACGCGACCGGCCACGGCCTGGTCGACCCGTACGCGGCGGTCTGCTCGCTGGTGACGTGCGGTGGTTCGACGACGCCGACGGCCGGCCCGACCGGAAGCCCGACGAGCAGCCCCACGACGAGCCCCAGCCCGAGCACGAGCCCCACCGCACCCGCGAGC
>NZ_BAAAYN010000083.1 GCF_039536245.1 Cryptosporangium minutisporangium
CCGGCTTTGTCAGCCAGTTTTTCCATGGCCGCGACGTGGCCATCGGCGAGGTCCATCACATGGATGTAATCGCGCACGCCGGTACCATCTTCGGTCGGATAGTCGTTACCAAAAATGGCCAGCGATTCGCGACGGCCAACGGNNTTCGGGATCCCCTGCGGGTCTCCCCCCATGTCGCCCGACGGGTGGGCGCCGACCGGGTTGAAGTAGCGCAGCAGGGCAATGCTCCACTCCGGCTGGGCTTTCTGCAGGTCGGTCAGGATCTGCTCCACCATCAGCTTGCTTTTGCCGTAGGGGCTTTGCGGGGTGCCGGTCGGGAAGCTTTCGACATACGGGATTTTCGGCTGATCGCCGTAGACGGTAGCGGAGGAGCTAAAGATAAAGTTCTTCACGCCAGCGGCGCGCATGGCAGAGACTAATTTCAGTGTGCCGGTGACGTTATTGTCGTAATATTCCAGCGGCTTGGCGACGGACTCCCCGACGGCTTTCAGCCCGGCGAAGTGGATCACTGCCTCAATGGCGTGATCGTGGAGGATCTCCGTCATCAGCGCTTCGTTACGAATATCGCCTTCAATAAAGGTGGCTTCTTTGCCGCCGAGACGTTCAATCACCGGTAGTACGCTGCGCTTGCTGTTGCAGAGATTGTCGAGGATCACCACCTCGTGTCCCTGC
>NZ_BAAAYN010000084.1:0-142 GCF_039536245.1 Cryptosporangium minutisporangium
GTGGGTGGTCAGGCGTGAGCCTGACGGGGGCCAGGTGAATTTCTGGCGTGGCCGGCGTCCAGCCGGACAGAGCCAGAAAGAGGGGGAAAGACCGTGCGTCGGTGGCGTCCAGCCAGCGTAAGCAGGGGATTTCCCCCTGAAG
>NZ_BAAAYN010000084.1:159-687 GCF_039536245.1 Cryptosporangium minutisporangium
CAGCCACGCCCCAGCGGGGATGACTTGCATTTCTCCGCAAGGAGAAAAAAGCAACAGAGATAGGTTAACGTAAAATGTTCAGCGAAAAACCGACATGGTTCACCTATCCTGATAATTGATCGTCAGGGAATAGAAAGACTTAATCAGGGGACAATATCCCACATCAGCGCGTCCGGTGACCGTCTTGCAGGTGCCGGGGAAATTGCGCCTCCTCGCTCACTCGGTCGCTACGCTCCGGGCGTGAGACTGCGGCGGGCGCTGCGGACACATACAAAGTTACCCACAGATTCCGTGGATAAGCAGGGGACTAACATGTGAGGCAAAACGGCAGGGCCGCGCCGGTGGCGTTTTTCCATAGGCTCCGCCCTCCTGCCAGAGTTCACATAAACAGACGCTTTTTCGGTGCATCTGTGGGAGCCGTGAGGCTCAACCATGAATCTGACAGTACGGGCGAAACCCGACAGGACTTAAAGATCCCCACCGTTTCCGGTAGGTCGCTCCCTCTTGCGCTCTCCTGTTCCGACCCTG
>NZ_BAAAYN010000085.1:0-526 GCF_039536245.1 Cryptosporangium minutisporangium
CTCTGTTCTCAAGGATCTGGAATTCTCAAGGCGGGAGGGGTACGACGATATTCGTATAACCGGTGAACGGTTGAGTATGGCCATCGACTTCAAGGTATGGGTCGGTATCATAGAAGCTTTCAGTAAGTACGGTTTAAAAACCAANATGAGTTTGCTGGAATGTGCCGCTTTGAGTCTAAGAGATTCGATTCCCGTCTTAGAAAAAGTATTTCAGAAGCTTTGACCAGGATACGTGGCAAGACCATTACCTTTACCCGTAGCGACTCAGAGGGCCTTCAAAAAGTTTCCGTAACAGGTTTGCTTAAGACAGGTGAACTGGATTTTGCAAACGACCAGGTGGAACTTGAAGCTGATCAGCGACTATGGGAACTCTACCAAACTGATTACACTGTTCTGCTACGACATAAACCGATAAACGCTTTAACCCGAAAGGAAGCAGCTCAGGCCCTGTATACTTTCATCGAAAGCCTGCCTACGAACCCAGTCCCCATATCTTTCAAACGAATACGAGACAGGCTCTCATTGC
>NZ_BAAAYN010000085.1:594-857 GCF_039536245.1 Cryptosporangium minutisporangium
TCAGCAAATCTGAAACCAGGAACAGCTGTATAAGGTGTGTCAAAACGGGAAAGCAACGCGATTAAGGTGTGTTGAAACGGGAGGTCTCTTCTTAAACATCTTGATAGGTGTGTTGTAGGGGGAAGCCTCGCCTTAAACGTCTTAATAGGTGTGTTGTAGCGGGATGAGAACCTGTTAAATGTGTGTTTTTATCTGTATATACTTACGCACCTTCCCACTTCAACACACCTTTTTGGATAGAAGTGAGAAGCTATCCCGCTTCT
>NZ_BAAAYN010000086.1 GCF_039536245.1 Cryptosporangium minutisporangium
TCGTCAAGTATGCGCACCGCGCTGGGTCTCCTTATTACTCCGCCGCGAGGGACGGGACACGGCGGTTGATCGACCCTACCAGCCGGTCTGCAGACCGGTCGGGCCGCGCCAGCCGCGGCCTGTGAAGCAATTCGTAAGTCGGGCTCCGCTGTCGGCGCATTGCCTTGCGCCAATGGGTCCGACGCGCGTTCGTTTCATTCTTTCGGGTTATTCTTCAATCGGTTCACCCGGAGGTGAATCTCGTATTCGGCCCGTCACCGTTCTGGCTCATCCCCCGGCGGGACGCCGCAATGGAGTGCCTGGGCGGGTCGGCCGTGTCCTACCAACCCCGCTGGCGCCGGGCTGCGGCAGCGGGGCCTGCACGTCATCGGCCATGTGCCTCGTGAGGGTGGGAATCGGAAGGTGCGGCCAGAGTCTGCTGCAGTTCGTCGGAGGTCAGCATGCTTTCGTGATCGCCGGGCATGACGGTGACGGTCAGGGTCGCGGCGTGGGAACGCCAGGTTTCGCCGGCGTTCTCGCTGCCGGGTGTGACGGCCTGGGGCAGGCACAGGCTGAGATGCGGCAGCTGCCCGGTCGGTCGCCAGCTGTCCATCGCTGCGTGATCGCTGAGCCGCATCAGCATCTGCCCGAGCAGCGGGTAGTCGGGGCTGCCGGGTGCTGCCGGCCCGAGGCGGGCGACGAGCGCCGCGGCGCGTTGCGGGATCGCCAACTGCTCGGTCGCGGTAATGGCCTCGACGACGGCGGGTCTCGTCTGGTGCGGGCAGGCGTTGTGGATGTGGGTGATCAGGACTTCGTGGGAGTCCGTGGGGGTTTCGGCTCGCGGTGGGTCGAGAAGGATCACGTCGTCGATGCGGTC
>NZ_BAAAYN010000087.1 GCF_039536245.1 Cryptosporangium minutisporangium
TCCCTCGTGCGCTCTCCTGTTCCTGCCTTTCGGTTTACCGGTGTCATTCCGCTGTTATGGCCGCGTTTATCTAATTCCACGCCTGACACTCAGTTCCGGGTAGGCAGTTCGCTCCAAGCTGGACTGTATGCACGAACCCCCCGTTCAGTCCGACCGCTGCGCCTTATCCGGTAACTATCGACTTGAGTCCAACCCGGAAAGACACGACAAAACGCCACTGGCAGCAGCCACTGGTAACTGATTTAGAGGAGTTAGTCTTGAAGTTATGCGCCGGTTAAGGCTAAACTGAAAGGACAAGTTTTGGTGACTGTGCTCCTCCAAGCCAGTTACCTCGGTTCAAAGAGTTGCTGCTCTGAGAACCTTCGAAAAAACCGCCTTGCTGGGCGGTTTTTTCGTTTACAGTGCTAAGAGATTACGATTCTCCATGAATGATCTCAAGAAGATCCGTTTAAAAAAGCGGGTTTTATGGGGGGATAAAGTTCGTCTAGCCCAGTCACTTTGGATTACAGCTAGGTTTCGTAAGCCATGCAAGAATGCCTGTAACTAACAAAATAGGCCCTGCAACGTACGTAACATAGACTCCAACATACGACACTGTGAAACATATGAGTACGTATATAGACAGTGTTGTCCAAAAAATGACTGTTGTTTTACAGTGAATCCACTCTTTCATTTTTCAATAAACCCCACACCGTCTGGAGATCTTATTATCGTTTTGCCAGGATTAGCTTTCGCCCAAACCAAAGCATCTTGAAAAGAAGAGAATTTTTTTTTGAATTTTTAGTTTTTCGGCGATCTTCTCGAAAATATTCGCTGTTATTCTCATCAATTATCCGATCAAAATCAGCACCAGCTCCAAAGGTACGCTCAAAA
>NZ_BAAAYN010000088.1 GCF_039536245.1 Cryptosporangium minutisporangium
GTGCCAGTCATGGGCATGCACCACATCCGGGCGCCAGAACGGATCCAGTCCGCTGGCCATTTCACTTCCCACCCAGCCCAGCAGCGCAAAGCGCAGGACGTTGTCGGGATAAGCGTGCTGGTTGGTATCGTGGTAAGGGCTCCCCGGACGGTCATAGAGATGCGGGGCGTCTATCAAGTAGATCCCCACGCCGTTAAAGTGGCCGTACAGCAGCGTGATCCGCCCGGCGAAGGTATCCCGGCGGGTCACCACCTGGGCATCCACCACGCCGCGACGGATATCGGGAAACGCCGGCAACAGCACGCGCGTATCGATACCCTCCGCGATTTGCGCCGCCGGCAGTGCGCCGATGACGTCCGCCAGACCGCCCGTCTTTAACAGCGGGAACATCTCAGAACATACATGTAAGACCTGCATTAGCGCTCCTGTTTGTGCCCTAATTTCCGCAGCATGTCGCGGGTCACCAGCACGATACCTTCCTCTGAGCGATAGAAGCGGCGTGCATCCTCTTCCGCATTCTCA
>NZ_BAAAYN010000089.1 GCF_039536245.1 Cryptosporangium minutisporangium
ACGGACCGGTGGTTGTCGCTGTCGTGGGGCCTACCGCGACCGGCAAGTCGGGCCTGGGCGTGGCGCTGGCCAAGGCGCTCGGCGGCGAGGTGGTCAACGCCGACTCGATGCAGCTCTACCGCGGCATGGACATCGGCACGGCCAAGCTCACCACCGCCGAGCAGGACGGCGTCCCGCACCACCTGCTCGACGTCTGGCCGGTCACCGAGACCGCGAGTGTCGCCGCCTACCAGCGCCTGGCCCGCGCCGCCGTGGACGCGCTGCGAGCGGCCGGACGCGTGCCGATCCTGGTCGGCGGCTCGGGGTTGTACGTCGACGCGGTGCTCGACCGGATGGAGTTCCCGGGCACCGACCCGGTGCTGCGCGCCGCGCTCGAAGCCGAGCTCGCTGCCGAGGGCCCGGCGCCGCTGTACGCGCGGCTGACGGCCGCCGACCCGGCCGCGGCGGCAGCGATCCTGCCGAGCAACGGACGGCGGATCGTGCGGGCGCTGGAGGTGATCGCGCTGACCGGCTCGTTCACCGCGGAGCTGCCGTCCGACCCGCAGCCCTACTACCCGGCGGTCCGGATCGGCCTGGACCGGCCGGTCGACGAGCTCGACGTCCGGGTCGAGCAGCGAGTCGACCTCATGTGGGCGGCCGGGCTCGTCGACGAGGTGCGCGCGCTGGAGCGCGAAGGGCTGCGCGAGGGACGGACGGCGTCCCGGGCACTGGGGTACGCGCAGATCCTGCGGATGTTCGACGGCGCGCTGGACGAACCCGGCGCGATCACCGCGACGCAGGCCGCGACCCGGCGGTTCGTCCGGCGGCAGCGGTCCTGGTTCCGCCGGGACGGCCGGGTGCGGTGGCTGGACGCGACCGACGAGCGCCAGGTACTCGTCGACGCGCTGGCGCTGGTGCATCAGGGGTCACAGCAACTCGCGCGGGAAGCAGGCGACAACCCTCGTAGGATCTGAAGGCGTGAGCGACTCCGCGCCGACCCCCGGGAACCCCGTCAGCGGGTCCCTGCCGTTCGCCAAGGCGCCCCTTTCTTTCGCCAAGGGGCATGGCACCGAGAACGATTTCGTCATCGTGCCGGACCCGGAAGGCGTGCTGGAGGTGCCGCCGCAGCTCGTGCGGGCGCTCTGCGACCGCCGGGCCGGGATCGGCGCTGACGGGCTGCTGCGTGTCGTCCGCACCACCCGGATCCCGGAAGGGCTCGGGCTGGAGGGCGAGTGGTTCATGGACTACCGCAACAGCGACGGCTCGATCGCGGAGATGTGCGGCAACGGCAGCCGGGTATTCGCCCGGTACCTGGTGGCAGCCGGGCTGGCGAAGCCCGGCACGATGCGGATCGCCACTCGCGCGGGCACCAAGCTGGTCGTGGTGCCCGACGGCGAGAGTGACATCACGGTCGACATGGGTCCGGCGGTGACCGGCACCGAAGCGGTGGTCCAGGTCGGTGGCCGTCCGTTCGCCGGCATCGCGGTCTCGATGGGCAACCCGCACCTGGTCTGCGGCACCGTGCTGCCGGTCGACGAGATCGACCTGTCGACCGCGCCCGAGTTCGACTCCGCGACGTTCCCGACCGGGGTCAACGTCGAGGTCGTGAACGTGCTGGCCGGCGACCCGCGGGTCGCGTCGGACGTCGGTGTCCCGGAGGGCTTCGACCTCTGGGTGAAGATGCGGGTGTACGAGCGCGGCTCCGGCGAGACACGGTCCTGTGGCACCGGCGCGTGCGCGGTCGGCGCGGTCGCGCTCCGGTCCGCGGGACGGAGCACCGGGCGGGTCGCGATCGACGTTCCGGGCGGACGGGTCGCCGTCACGGTCACCACCGCCACGACGTTGCTGGAGGGACCGGCCGTGCTCGTCGCCGGCGGGCAGATCTCTCCGCAGTGGCTCGCTCAGGCTCTCGCCGAGCCCGCACCGTCACCGCCGTCCGCGCCTCCGGGGGCGTCGTCCCCGGGAGCCACGACTTCGCCGATCTCCCCGGCGTCGGTGGCCTCCGCGGCGCTCGCCGCGCCGGTGTCGCCGGTGGTCGAGCCGAGCGCCGCGACCGTCGGGCCCCGCGCGTGAGCCTCGACGCGGGTCAGCTCCGGGAACTCGCAGGGATCGCCGGTGGCGTCCTCGACGAGGTGACGCCGTTCTTCGTCAGCGAGATCGGCGCCAAGGAAGAGGTCGTCAAGGGCGTCGGCGACTGGGCGACCGCCGCCGACCTGGCGTTGGAGCGGCAGATCACCACGGCGCTGAACGAGCGGACCGGGCTGGCGATGCACGGTGAGGAGTTCGGCGGCCCCGATCTGCACACCGGCGTGACCTGGGTGCTCGACCCGATCGACGGCACCGCGAACTACACCGCGCGGATCCCGCTGACCGGCATCAGCCTCGCGCTACTGGAGGAGGGCCGGCCGGTGGTCGGGCTGATCCGGCTGCCGCTCTTCGGCGAGGCGTACCAGGCGATCGACGGTGGTCCGCTGGAGCGCAACGGCGAGGCGATGCCGATACTGCAGCCCACCGGCCTCGACGACGTCACGGTGGCGCTCGGCAACGTGGCGCCGAAGGGGACGCACGGCGGTCCGACTCCGCGATATCCGTTCCGGTTCCGGATGGCGCTCGCGAACGCGGTCTCCCACCAGGCGCTGCGGGTGCGGATGTTCGGGTCGTCCGCGGTCGAGCTGGCCTGGGCCGCGTCCGGCGCGGTCGGCGCCGCGCTCAACTTCGGCAACCACGCCTGGGACAACGCGGCGGGCGCGCTGCTGCTCCGGCAGGCCGGGGGCGAGCTGCGCGACCTCGAGGGCGGGGAGTGGAGCCTGAAGAGCAAGTCGATCCTGGTCGGGCGTCCCGGGGTCGTCGGTGAGCTGGCCGACCTGATCGCCGCGCTGGGAGATCCCGCGTCCTACGTCTGAGCCGGCGGCGCGCCCGCAGCCCGTTGCTCATCGGCGAATGATGTGGCCTCAGGCTCGTCCTGGTGAGCCCGGAGCCACATCATTCCCGCGGACCGGAGAACTCAGGCAGTGGTACGGCGGGCGGCGTCCACGACCGCGGCCGCGACCGCAGGGGCCACCGACGGGTCGAAGACGCTGGGAACGATCACGCTCGGGTTGACCTTGTCCGCACCGACCGCGTTCGCGATCGCCTCCGCCGCGGCCAGCGCCATCGGCAGCGTGAACTCGCGCGCCTGCGCGTCCAGCAGCCCGCGGAACACGCCGGGGAACGCGAGCACGTTGTTGATCTGGTTCGGCTCGTCCGAGCGCCCGGTCGCCACTACCGCGGCGTGCTCGCGGGCTGCCCGCGGGTCCACCTCCGGGTCGGGGTTGGCCAGGGCGAACACGATCGAGCGGTCCGCCATCGCGGCGATGTCCTCGCCGGTCAGCAGGTTCGGGGCCGACACCCCGATGAACACGTCCGCGCCGCGCAGCGCCCCGGCGAGCGAGCCGGAGTAGCCGCCGGAGTTGGTGTGCTCGGCGAGCCACTGCATGCTCGGGTTCAGCCCGTGCGACCCGGTGTGCAGCGCACCGTCCCGGTCGCACGCGATGATGTCGCCGACGCCCTCGGCGAGCAGCAGCTTCATGATCGCGGTGCCGGCGGCTCCGGCGCCCGAGACGACGATCCGCACGTCCTTGAGGTCCTTCCCGACGACGCGCAGCGCGTTGGTCAGCGCGGCCAGCACGACGATCGCGGTGCCGTGCTGGTCGTCGTGGAACACCGGGATGTCCAGCTCGTCCCGCAGCCGGGTCTCGATCTCGAAGCACCGCGGCGCGGCGATGTCCTCCAGGTTGATGCCGCCGTACACCGGCGCCAGCGCCCGGACGATCGACACGATCTCGTCGGTGTCTTGGGTGTCGAGGCAGACCGGCCACGCGTCCACCCCGGCGAAGCGCTTGAACAGCGCGGCCTTGCCCTCCATCACCGGCAACGCCGCGGCTGGGCCCAGGTTGCCCAGGCCGAGCACGGCGGAGCCGTCGGTCACCACGGCGACCGTGTTCCGCTTGATGGTGAGCCGGCGCGCGTCGTCCGGGTTCTCGGCGATCGCCCGGCAGACCCGCGCGACGCCCGGCGTGTAGGCGCGGGAGAGCTCGTCGCGGGTACGGAGGTTCACCTTCGGCGTGACCTCGATCTTGCCGCCGAGGTGGAGCAGGAACGTGCGGTCGGAGACCTTCCGGACATCGACGCCCGGCACCGCGTGGAGCGCCGCGACGACGGCGTCCGCGTGCGGCCCGTCGGCGGTGTCACAGGTCAGGTCGACGAGCACCCGGTCGGCGTCGGAGTCGACGACGTCCAGTGCCGTCACCACACCGCCGGCCGTACCGACCGCGGTCGTGAGCCGCCCGACGCCGGTGGGGTCGGCCGGGGCGGCGACGCGGATGGTGATCGAAAAGCCTGCACTGGGCATCGGCGTGGACACGGGTTTCCTCCGTCTGACCGGCCGGGCGCGGCCGGGTGCTGTGAGCCTGTCGGGTGCGGCGGGCGGCCCCGCCGGGCGTCCGTCGGAATCCTTCCAGAAACGCTTCGGCGTCCGCGTGGGCGGTTCGCCGAGAGATCGGTTCGTCCAGGAGTGAGGTGCCCGGAAACCGGGAATCCAGAACGCTGTGGCGCCGTTACGAACGGTAGACCTGGTCGGCTCACGCGGGGTGCGGCGTTTCAGTGCGCGGAACCCCCGGGGGGCAGGGCTTCCGCGTCCACTCGGACTATTCCGGATGCCTCCGACCAGGCGCACGTGTCACCATGCGTGCGCAGGATCTCCGATCGAGAGGAACCCGCACTGACTACTGATGGAGTTGATCTGCCGATGAGCCCTTCGACCACCGCACGTCGAGCCGGCGCACTCGGCGACAGCGCCATTCGGCTCCGCCCCGAGCTCTCTCCGGAGCCGGTGGCGGACGAAGATTTTGACGTCTTCGACGGCGACCAGCTCGACCGCGAAGACCGGCAAGCCTTGCGGCGGGTCGCCGGGCTCTCCACCGAACTCACCGACATCACCGAGGTCGAGTACCGACAGCTGCGGTTGGAGCGGGTCGTCCTGGTCGGGGTGTGGACCGAGGGCAGCGCCGAAGACGCCGACAACTCGATGGCAGAGCTGGCGGCCCTTGCGGAGACCGCCGGTTCACAGGTCCTCGAGGGCCTCATGCAGCGGCGCGACCGGCCGGACCCGGCCACCTACATCGGCTCCGGCAAGGCCGCGGAGCTGCGCGAGGTCGTCCTGGCGACCGGCGCCGACACGGTGATCTGCGACGGCGAGCTCTCGCCGGCGCAGCTGACCGCGCTGGAGAAGGTCGTCAAGGTCAAGGTGATCGACCGGACCGCGTTGATCCTGGACATTTTCGCCCAGCACGCCCGGTCCCGCGAGGGCCGCGCGCAGGTGTCCCTGGCCCAGATGGAGTACATGCTTCCCCGGCTGCGTGGCTGGGGTCAGTCGATGTCCCGGCAGGCCGGTGGCGCCGGTGGTGGCGCCGGCGGCGGCGTGGGCACGCGCGGACCCGGTGAGACCAAGATCGAGACCGACCGGCGACGGATCCGTGAGCGGATGTCGAAGCTGCGCCGGGAGATCAAGGGCATGAAGCAGGCCCGCGACACCAAGCGCAGCCAGCGGCGACGCAACGCGGTGCCGAGCGTCGCGATCGCCGGGTACACCAACGCCGGCAAGTCCAGCCTGCTCAACCGGCTCACCGGCGCCGGTGTCCTGGTGGAGAACGCTCTGTTCGCCACGCTCGACCCGACGACCCGGCGGACCCAGGCCGCGGACGGCCGCGAGTACACGCTCTCGGACACCGTGGGCTTCGTCCGCCACCTCCCGCACCAGCTCGTCGAGGCGTTCCGCTCGACGTTGGAGGAGGTCGCCGACGCCGACCTGCTGCTGCACGTCGTCGACGGGTCGCACCCCGACCCGCTGTCCCAGGTGAACGCGGTGCGCGAGGTGCTCGCCGACATCGAGGCGGGCCAGGTGCCCGAGCTGCTCGTCGTCAACAAGGCCGACGCCGCGGACCCGGAGGCTCTGCTCCGGCTGCGTCAGGCGTTGCCGGGTGCGCTGGTCGTATCGGCGCACACGGGGGAGGGCATCGAGGAGCTGCGCGCGGCGGTCGAGGACCTGCTGCCCCGTCCGGCTCTGGAGCTCCGGGTCCGGCTGCCGTACGACCAGGGTGGCCTGGTCTCCCGGATTCACGCCGAGGGCGAGGTGCTCTCCAGCAAGCACACGACAGACGGCACGGAGTTGCACGTCCGGGTGCACCCGGGGCTGGCGTCGGCGCTCCAGCCGTACGCCGGTACCGCGCAGAGTGCTTGAGCGGTACCGATCCGGTAACAGACCGGGCGATGGGTGTCGATAGCGCTGAGTGATCAGCGTCCACACGCGGCGGGTCGATCCACTGGTCGGCCCGCCGTCGTCGTGCCTACTCCGGTTCGTCGTCTCCGCCGAAGGGACGAACAGGTGAACACCCGGTGACGTGCCTCTCGCCGTCGCGGCCGACGTCCTTCGCAACGCCGCCGACCAGGCGTCCACTCGTCTGCAAGACTGGGGGCGTGACACGGTGTCGACGGATCCTGGTGGCCCTCCTGCTCGGGGTGGGTTTCGCCCTGCTGCCGGGCGGTCAGGCCGCTCTCGCCGCGCCGCAGGCCGTCTGCACGGTGAACGACAACCGGTTGCCGGAGATCAGCGGCTTGGTGGCGGTCGACGACGGATACGCGGTCATCACGGACAGTGACGATACGGTCGAGCAGGTCTCGATCTACCTCCTCGACGCCAAGTGCGCGGTGACCGACACCCTGACCTCGGACGTCGACCCGTTCGACCCCGAAGATCTGGCCCGCACCTCGGACGGCGCGTACTGGGTAGCTGACATCGGTGACAGCGACTCCGCGCCGGAGCGCGAGACGATCGCCGTCCACCTGTTCCCCGCGTCCGGCACGCCGACGATCCAGCGGATGCGTTACCCGGACGGCGCGAAGAACGCCGAAGCTCTGCTGGTCCAGAACAACAACGTGCCGGTCGTGGTCACCAAGACGCCGACGGGTAGCGCCAAGGTCTACAAGGCGAGCCAACCGATCAGCGGCCCGTCGAAATCCGCGGAGCAGGCGGTCCCGCTGACGCTGGTCGGTACCGCCGCGCTGGGCGCGGGCGAGCTGGTCACTGGAGGGGCACTGTCCCCGGACGGCAAGCGGGTGGCGCTCCGTACGTACACCTCGATCTACGAGTGGGACGTCGCCGACGGTGACGCCGCGAAGGCGCTCACCTCCGGCAAGCCCCGGAAGACGCTGCTCACCGGTCAGCAGGGGCAGCAGGGCGAGGCCGTCACCTACGCGCCCGACGGCAAGTCGTTCCTCACGATCCCGGAGGGGACCAAGGCCAACCCGGCGTCGGCGCTGCAGCGCTGGGCGACCGCCAACCAGGCGCAGGCAACGCAGGCCGCCGGCGACACCGGGAGCGGCGCGGACACCGACTCCGACGGCGGGTTCCTGTCGAGCATCAGCTTCTCCCAGATCACCACTCTGGTCGCCGTGGTCGGCCTGATCGGGCTCGGGCTGCTGGTCGCCGGCATCGTCGGCATCGTGCGGTTCCGCAAGCGGGCCCAGGACCCGGCGATCGACGGCCCGCCGCGCGGCCCGCGCGTCGGGGCCGGTCCGCGAATCGGGAACGGGCCGGGAGGCCGGCCCGGTGAGCCGGACTTCGAGGAGCCGGTCCCGGCCGCGGAGACCATGCAGCTGCCCCGGGTGGCCGGCGCGGTGTACGGCGGACGACCGGACGGCGGACGCCCGGACGGGGCGCGTGGCGGGGCCGCGGTACCGCCATCCCCGCGCGGCGCGGCTCGGCCCGTCGGCGCTGGTCCGGACGGCGGTTTCCGCTCCGAGGGCCCGGGCGCGGGTGCGGCACCGGTCGCCGGTGCGGCCTCGGTGTCGGGGCCGGCTGCAGGCGCTGCATCGGTCACCGGTGCGGCGTCCGTTGCCGGAGCCGCGCCGGTATCCGGGCCGTCCGGGCGCGGCACCGTGTACGGCAGCAGTCCGTCCGGCGGGTCCGGCGGATTCGACCCCGAGACGACCGGCAGCGGCCGGGTCCGACGTCCGCAGGGACCGCCGCCGCCGGCTCGACCTGGGCCGGGCGATCCGACGACCACCGGGGGCGGCCGCGTACGCCGCGCCGCCGTGCCGCCACGTGGCGCCGTTGACCCCGAGACGACCGGCAGCGGCCGGGTCCGGGAGCCGGGTGGACCGCCGCGTCCGGCGGCCGGTGGGGGTAGCCGTGGCTCGGCTCGGCCGGGTGCGGCGCCACCGCCTCCGCCGGTCGACCGGTCGGCCCCGACCCGTGCCCGCCGGGCCGGCCCCCCGCCGATGCCTCCGGGCACGACGTACGGCGGGGGACGCGACGGCGACGGCCGCGGTGGCCGGGACGGGCGCGACACCGACGGACGAGGCTGGGACAGCCGCACGGGCGACAACCGCACCGGAGACGTCCGCGGTGGTCGTGGCGGCCGCGACCCGGACTGGGAGACCACCGGCAGTGGACGGGCCCGTCCGCCGGGCGGTGACCGGATGCGTCCGCCGCCTCCGCCCGGCGAGAGACCGGCGGGTGGCGGCGATCGAGGACGGCGAGACGGTGCCCGGCACGACGACGACGGGCGACCGCCACCCGGTGGACGGCGTCCGCCGCCACCTCCGGACCGCCCCCGCTACGACGGCTGACCCCGCTACGACGGCTGACCCCGTACTGCTTCCGAGACGTCGATGGCCGACCCCGTCCGTGGGGCCGGCCATCGACGTGCTGGGCTGCGTAGAGCGTGCTTGGGCTGCGCAGACGCGGCCCGGGCCGCTCAGAGCCGGCGAAGTACCGTGACCACCCGGCCGAGGATCGTCGCTTCGTCACCGGGGATCGGCTCGTAGGCGGCGTTGTGCGGCACCAGCCACACCTGACCGTCCCGCCGCCGCAGACGCTTGACGGTCGCTTCGCCGTCGAGCATTGCCGCGACGATGTCGCCGCTGTCGGCGTCGGGCTGCTGGCGGACGACCACCCAGTCGCCGTCGCAGATCGCCGCTTCGACCATCGAGTCACCGACGACGCGGAGCAGGAACAGGTTGCCGTCGCCGACGATCTCGCGGGGGAGCGGGAACACGTCCTCGACGGCCTGCTCGGCCAGGATCGGGCCACCGGCGGCGATGCGGCCCAGAACCGGGACGTTCACCGGAGCCGGGCGGCCGTCGCTGTCGGCCGGGGCCGTTCCACCGGCCGTCGAGCCGGGGCCACCGCCGATCTCGACAACCGTGTCGCGGCCGGCCGACGCAGCGCCGGGCGTGCGGATGTCGACCGCACGCGGACGGTTGGGGTCGCGCCGCAGCAGCCCTTTCTCCTGCAACGCCTGGAGCTGGTAGGCGACGCTCGACGGTGAGGTGAGACCGACCGCCTCGCCGATCTCCCGGACGCTGGGCGGGTATCCCCGCGTCTCGACCGAGTCGCGGATCACTTCGAGGATCCGCCGCTGGCGTGGGCTGAGCGGTGTCCCGGCGGTGGTGGTGCTGCGGCGTCCACGACGGCGCGGTGCGGCCGGAGCCGTGTCCGCGGAGGGGGTCGAGCCGGCAGTGGGGGCCACGCTTCCGACCGCGCCGCGCTCGGAGACAGCGTCGACGACACCGGTGCCGGAGACGGCCTCGACCTGGCCGGTGTCGGCGGTGCGGGCGGCGGGTTCGCCACCAGCTCCATCCGTCGAACTGCGGCCTTGTCGCGTCACGGTTTCCTCCTCGTCTGACGGCGCCGCCGCCGTCGCCTCGCCCGTTGACCGTAGCCACTGTGGACGAGGATTTCAAACAAACGTACGACGTCGGCGCGTCGGATAGCGGTCTATGGGGTCGGCCGGGTCGGCCGGATCCGTGGTCTGCGCGACCGAGGAGGTGTCGCGCTGCCGGATCCGAACATACGGTCGAACTAAAGGCTCGGCAAGCCTGGTATCGAACCTCGGAACATGGTAAAGATCGTACACGCGTTCGTTCGAACTCTCGTACGTGTTCGGCTTCCCCGGGGGTGCGTGTGGTCACGCTCAAGCTGGTGCCAACGCTGTCCGACGTCCCGAACCCGCCCGGCGAGGCCGCGGAGAGCGACCCGTTCGAACAGGCTCTCCGGGTCGGCGCCGGGCGCTCGCCCGTGCGGGCGGTGGTGTCCGGCGGGCGGGCGCGGCGTTCGCGTCGCAGCGCGCGGGCGGCGACGCCCTGCCCGTCTCCCGCGGGCGAAGGTGCGCCCCGGCTGCCGCGGCAACGATCCGGCCGTTGCCGTTCCGGCGCCGGGGTCGGCCTGTCGGAGATGGTCGCGGACGACACCGCGGCTTCCGGCCCGGTGCCCCGCGCGAGGGGGGGTGCGGGCGAGGGCGGGTTGCCCGAGCGTCGCCGGCCCGCTCCGTGCGGGACCCACTCCGGGCCACCGCCGCTGCGCTTGACGCGGCGAGGGCGGGCCCTGGTGCGCAGCGTCGTCCTGCTCGGCGTCGTCCTGATGGCGTTCGCCGTGTCGGTCTCCGCTCGGACCGACGGCGTGACGCCGGTGTCCTCGCGCAGCATGATCGTCACCGAGCGTGACACCCTCTGGACCATCGCCGACGAAATCGCGCCCGAGCGGCCGCGGAGCGCGACGATGGCCGACATCCGAGAACTCAACGACATGTCCGACTCCACCGTGCGGGTCGGCGAGCGTCTGCTCCTTCCGGCCTACTGACGCAGCCTGCGTCGCCATCGGTTTCCCCCGTCCGGCACCGGGAGCGCCGGACGGTAGGCTGGCGTCCCGGCGCGGGCGGTGGTCGCGCCGGATCGGAGAGTGGATGGACGCCGGAGAGCAGCAACGGGTGGCCGGCGACGTGCCCCGGCGACGGCTCCGGGTGGCGCTGGTCTACGTCGGTCAACCGGAGAGCGAGCTCCGGCCGGTGATGAGCCCGCCGATCGGTCCCCAGCTGCTGGGCACGCTGCTCCTCGAGCACGGTGCCGACGTCGAGCTGTTCGACTCCCGGCTGCAACCGGCCGACGTGCTGGTCGCCGCGGTCGACGACTTCGACCCCCACCTGGTCGGTTTCAGCTACCTCTCTCCCAATGCCGCCGAGGCGGTCGCGCTGGCCCGTGCGGTTCGGCAGCCGGGGCGCGTGGTGATCGCCGGTGGCGTGCACGCCAGCATCCACACCGAGGCCACGGTAGCGACGGGCGCGTTCGACTGCGTCGTCCGGCGCGAGGGTGAGTCGGCGATCCTCGATCTGTACGACCGCGTGGTTGCCGGGGAGACGCTGCCGCCGGTCGTCGAGGGCACCCCGTGGCCGGACATGGACGTGTTGCCGCCCTACGCCGATTTCGACTGCTACCGCGGCGTCTACGCGGACTCCGACGGCTACCGGCCGGTCTACCTCCAGCTCGGTCGCGGCTGCCCGATGCAGTGCACGTTCTGCGAGCTGCCGAATCGGGCGGTGTTCGAGCCGCCGCGCCGCCGCTTCCGCACGGTCGACCGGGTGATGGCCGAGCTGCACGAGTACGTCCGCCGCTGGGGCGTCGACTTCGTGACGATCGCCGACCCGATCGCCACCCTCAACCTTCCGCTGCTGACCGGCGTCGTCCGGCGGATGGACGCGGAGCTTCCGCACGTCGGATTGATGTTCAACGGGCACGTCAACCGCTTCAACCGGGCGCTCGCGGAGTGCCTGGGCGAAGCCCAGGCTGGTCGGGACCGGGAGGGGCAGCGGATCACGGTCTGGTTCGGGTTCGAGAGCGGATCCCAGCGTCTGCTGGACTTCATGCGCAAGCGCACGTCGGTCGCGGACGGCGTCGCGGTGGCGCAGCTCTGCCGTGAGCACGACGTCCAGGTGGGCGCGAACCTGTTGCTCGGGGTTCCCACCGAGACCGACGAGGACTACGCGGCTCACCACACGTTCATGGACGCCGTCGCGCCGACGTTCCCGAACCCGAACATCCTCAATCCGCTGCCCGGCACGGAGATGTACGACTATTGCGCGGCGCGGGGGCTGCTGCGGGATCCGGCCGACTACTCGATCTGGCGGGACGTCGACATCGCCGAACGGGGCGCGGGCCCGGTGCTCGGCATCGACTACGACCGGGTGCTGGCGACCTACCGGCACTACCGCGACGAGCCCGCTCCGGACACCGAGGGACGCTACCAGTCGTGGGCCGCGGCCGAGTGAACCACTACCGGTTGTGGATAACGCCGCTCCCGTTCGCACGCTGTGTCGCCAGTGGCGAACAGCCTGTAGAAGTTGCCGGTGTTTCGTCCGAGATCCGGGATTTCTCCGGCGGGTCGGCTTGCGGTCGTGGGACCACAGGCCTACTGTCGCCACTAGATCTAGTGCTTACGAGCGTGTAACTCACCTACAGGTTGGGTCGAAGTCCTCCCGGAGGGCTCCCGATCCTTCCATGGTGCGTACCCGTTCGGACACCGGATGGACGACGGTCAGAGTTGCCGGAAGGGGAGACGCCGTGAAGTGCCCGTACTGCCGGCACCCCGACTCGCGGGTGGTTGACTCCCGTGAAGCCGAGGACGGTCAGGTCACCCGGCGGCGGCGTTCCTGCACCCGGTGCTCCCGGCGCTTCACCACGGTGGAAGAGCCGGTGCTGGCTGTCGTCAAGCGCAGTGGGGTCAGTGAGCCGTTCAGCCGCGCCAAGGTCGTCGCGGGCGTCCGGAAGGCGTGTCAGGGACGGCCGGTGGACGCGGATGCGTTGGCCGTACTGGCTCAGAAGGTCGAGGAGGCGGTCCGGGCACGGGGCGCCGCCGAGGTCGCGTCGCACGAGGTCGGCCTGGCCATCCTCGGTCCGCTGCGCGAGCTCGACGAGGTGGCCTACATCCGGTTCGCCAGCGTCTACCGCTCGTTCGCCTCGTTGGAGGACTTCGAGGCGGAGATCGCCGCGCTCCGGGAGAACCGGCCCGCGGCCGACAGCGAAGCCCTCCGTCCGGTGGTGGACGTGACCGCGTCGCCGCCGATCCCGGCGGGCGCGGGCCCGGCGGAGAAGGTCGACGAGCAGCTCGACCGGCTCGTCGACGCGCAGGCCACCAGCCCCTGAGGGGCGTCGGGTAGCGGCCACACCTGAACGGCCCGGCGACGAGGCCGGGCGATGACGGAGAGGGCGGTTCGGTTCGGGGCGGACCTGAAACGCCCGGAGCCCGAAGCGCAACAGCGGGCGCTCGTGTGCGCTCGAGAAATCGATAGCCGACATAACCCAGGCACTACCGGCGGGCGCGTCGTCAGCGCGCTTTGCCATGCCCACGCGCCGTGGGCCAAGAGTTCTTAGACCGCGAGAATCTTCACGAGGGAACAGGGGACGCCGATGACCGAGACGGTTGGCTCATCAACCGACACCACAGGGGCGAGTCGCGGGGGTGCCGCGCCTACTCCTCGGAGCCAGGGCAAGCGGACTTCCGCGCCATCGGCCGCCAAGGGGCTCGTCGGTAAGGGCCTGACTGTCGAGCGGGTGTTCACCACGGCGGGCGTCCACCCGTACGACGAGGTGACGTGGGAGCGCCGCGACGTCGTCATGACGAACTGGCGGGACGGCAAGGTCAACTTCGAGCAGCGCGGTGTCGAGTTCCCCGACTTCTGGTCTCTGAACTCCACCAACATCGTCACGACCCGGTACTTCCGGGGCGCGCTCGGAACGCCGCAGCGGGAGAACAGCCTCCGGCACCTGATCGACCGGGTCGTCCGGGTGTACCGCAAGGCCGGTCAGGAGCACGGCTACTTCGCCACGCCCGAGGACGCCGAGATCTTCGAGCACGAGCTGGCCTGGATGCTGCTGCACCAGGTGTTCAGCTTCAACTCGCCGGTCTGGTTCAACGTCGGCACCAGCGCACCGCAGCAGGTCTCGGCGTGCTTCATCCTCTCGGTCGACGACGAGATGGACTCGATCCTGAACTGGTACCGGGAGGAGGGCCTGATCTTCAAGGGCGGCTCCGGTGCCGGTCTGAACCTGTCCCGCATCCGGTCGTCCAAGGAGCTGCTGGCCAGCGGCGGCACCGCGTCCGGCCCGGTCAGCTTCATGCGTGGCGCCGACGCCAGCGCCGGGACGATCAAGTCCGGCGGTGCCACCCGCCGGGCCGCGAAGATGGTCGTGCTCGACGTCGACCACCCCGACATCGAGGAGTTCATCGAGACCAAGGCGCGCGAGGAGGACAAGATCCGCGCGCTGCGGGACGCCGGGTTCGACATGGACCTCGGCGGCAAGGACATCAACAGCGTCCAGTACCAGAACGCGAACAACTCGGTCCGCGTCTCGGACGAGTTCATGACGGCGGTCGAGGACGGCGGCGAGTTCCACCTCCGGGCCCGTCTCGACGGCTCGGTGATCGACACGGTCGACGCGAAGAAGCTGTTCCGCAAGATCGCCCAGGCCGCCTGGGAGTGTGCCGACCCGGGCATCCAGTACGACGACACGATCAACGACTGGCACACCACGCCGGAGTCCGGCCGGATCACCGCGTCGAACCCGTGCTCGGAGTACATGCACCTGGACAACTCGTCCTGCAACCTCGCGTCGCTGAACCTGATGCGCTTCCTCCGTCCGGACGGCACGTTCGACGGTCCGACGTTCGTCAAGGCGGTGGAGCTGGTCATCACCGCGATGGACATCTCGATCTGCTTCGCCGACTTCCCGACCGAGCCGATCGCCGACACCACGCGGAAGTTCCGCCAGCTGGGCATCGGCTACGCGAACATCGGCGCGCTGCTGATGGCCACCGCGCACGCGTACGACTCCGACGGTGGCCGCTCGCTCGCCGCCGCGATCACCTCGCTGATGACCGGTGTCGCGTACCGCCGCTCGGCCGAGCTGGCCGGCATCGTCGGCCCGTACGAGGGTTACGCCCGGAACGCCGAGGGCCACCAGCGGGTCATGCGCAAGCACGCTGCCGCCAACGACGCGGTGCGCCCGGTCGGTGCCGACGACGCCGAGGTCCTCAAGCTCGCGACCGCCGAGTGGCAGAACGGCCTGACGATCGGCGCGAAGAACGGCTGGCGCAACGCGCAGGCCTCGGTGCTGGCCCCGACCGGCACGATCGGCCTGATGATGGACTGCGACACCACCGGCATCGAGCCCGACCTGGCCCTGGTCAAGTTCAAGAAGCTCGACGGCGGCGGCTCGATGCAGATCGTCAACCAGACCGTGCCGCAGGCGCTGCGGACGCTGGGGTACCAGGACGAGCAGATCGAGGCGATCGTCGAGCACATCGCGCAGAACGGCCACGTCGTGGACGCTCCCGGCCTGCGCCGCGAGCACTACGAGGTGTTCGACTGCGCGATGGGTGAGCGCTCGATCCGCCCGATGGGCCACGTCCGGATGATGGCCGCGGTGCAGCCGTTCATCTCCGGCGCGATCTCCAAGACCGTCAACCTGCCCGAGTCGGCGACGGTCGAGGACATCGAGAAGGTCTACGCCGAGGGCTGGCGGCTCGGCCTGAAGGCCCTCGCCGTCTACCGCGACAACTGCAAGGTCGGCCAGCCGCTGTCGGTCGGTGGCAAGAAGGCCGACGCCGCGCGGGCCGCCGGCAACGCGCCCGCCGAGGCGCCGGTGCAGACCGTGGTCGAGTACCGGCCCGTGCGCAAGCGTCTGCCGAAGACCCGCCCGAGCACGACCACCTCGTTCTCGGTGGCCGGCGCCGAGGGTTACCTCACCGCGTCGACCTACCCGGACGATGGCCTCGGCGAGGTCTTCCTCAAGCTCGGCAAGCAGGGCTCGACGCTGGCGGGGATCATGGACGCCTTCTCGGTGGCCATCTCGGTCGCGCTGCAGTACGGCGTCCCGCTGGAGCAGTACGTCGAGAAGTTCCGCAACATGCGGTTCGAGCCGGCCGGTATGACCGACGACCCGGACATCCGGATCGCCAGCTCGGTGATCGACTACATCTTCCGGCGGCTGGCCCTCGACCACCTGCCGAAGGAGACCCGCGCCGAAATGGGGATCCTGACCAACTCGGAGCGGGCGGCCGAGCTCGACGGTGCGTCGAACGACGACGTGGACATCGCCGGGATGGCGGTCTCGGCGCCGCGGGAAGCGCCGGCACCGAAGAAGGCGGCCGAGCCGGCTCCGGCGCCGCGTGACCTGAGCAGCGCCCACTCGTCGACCGAACTGCTCGAGCTGGTGCAGGGAACGGCGGCCGACGCGCCGCTCTGCCTCACCTGCGGGGTGAAGATGCGGCCCGCCGGGTCGTGCTTCGTCTGCGAGGGCTGCGGCAGCACGTCCGGCTGCAGCTGATCCCTGCGGCGCGGTGCCGACCGGCCGGACGTCGTCCGGCACCGCCCGCTCGAACGCCGTCGCCCCGGGAGCTTCTGCTCCCGNCCGGGGCGACGGCGTCCGTGTAACTCGGCCGGGCCGACGAGAGCCGACCGGGTGGTCCCGCCGTAAGCTGCGGGCGCCAGCCAGCGTGTGACCGTCGGGTGAGGACCACGGCGACCGGGTATGGCGGTTGCCGGAGGTACTGGGTGCGGAACATACGACGGTCGCGTCTCGTCGCGGCCTGCACGATGGTGGCGGTGCTGGTTCTCGGTGCGGGTTGCTCCGAGACCGGTCTGCCGGTGCTCGAACCCACGACGTCGGCCGGGGCGTCCGGTACGGCCGACGCGGGCGGCAACGCGGGGTCGGTGAAACCGTCGACCCTCTCGCAGGCGCGCCAGCAGTTGGGATCCCTGGAGATCAAGACGATCCCCGGTAGGGATTCGAGCTACGAGCGGGACGCGTTCGGCGACTCCTGGAGCGATGCCGCCACGGGTGTCCAGTTCGGTCGCAACGGCTGCGACACCCGCAACGACATCCTGCGCCGCGACGCCGTACCGGGCACCATCCGGACCAAGACCGGCACGAGCGGGTGCAAGGTCACGGCCGGCGCGTGGGTCTCGGAGTACAACGGGGCGCGGTACACGAACAAGTCCAAGATTCAGATCGACCACATCGTCCCGCTGTCGCGCGCCTGGGCGTCCGGGGCCAAGCGGTGGTCCGCCGCCCGGCGGTTGGCGTTCGCGAACGACCCCGACAACCTGCTCGCGGTCGACGGGTCGTCGAACCAGTCGAAGAGCGACAAGGGCCCGTCGGCATGGCGCCCGCCCAAGCAGTACCAGTGCGCCTACGCGGTGCGTTACGTCCGCGCGGTGTCCAAGTACGACCTGCCGATCACGAAGTCGGACAAGTCTGCGCTGACCGGGATGCTGGACGGCTGCCGGACGTGACTCAGCTCTCGGCGGCGAGCACCAGTGGGTAGACGGCCTCGGCGCCCGCCCGGCGCAGCGCCCTGGCCGCCACCGTGAGCGTCCAGCCGGTATTGACCCGATCGTCGACGAGCAGCACCGTGCGACCCTCGACCGCCGCAGGGCTGTCCAGCACGTACCGGTCGGCGACCGCGCGGAGCCGCTGCGCGGAATTCATCGCCCCTTCGCCGGTGCCGGCCGGGCCGACGATGTCGAATCGGGTCAGCACCGGGATCTTCGCGTAGCGGGACAGCCCGTTGGCGACGTGAGCCACCAGCTGCGGGTGGCTGAGCGAGTCGAGGTGGACGATGCCGTCCGGCCGAGTGCCGAACTTCCAGGCGTCGAAGACCTGCACCAGCGCGTGCCGGAGCGGAACCGGCAGCTCCCCGTCCGGCGTCTCCGGCCGGAACAGCTCCCGTAGCTGGTTGCCCCACCCGAGGTCGGTGAGGCGGGCGATGGCCCGGCCCGGCTCGGCCTGCTGGTCCCGGGGGATCTTGCCCTTCAATTCGATGCCGATCGTGCCCATGCCGGTCGGCCACATCCGCCGCGTCTCCACCGGTATGCCGGGACGGCTGAGCCGGTCGGTGGCCGCTTCGAGGCTGGCCGGATCGGTGACCGCCGACAGCGCGAGCCCGCCGCAGTTGTCGCAGCGCCCGCACGGCTGGGCGTCCGGATCGTCCAACGCCCGGCGGAGGTACCCCATCCGGCACTCGGTGGTGGTCAGGTAGTCGAGCATCGCCTGCTGTTCGGTGCGCCGGGTGGCACTCACCCGGGCGTACCGTTCGGCGTCGTAACTCCACGGCTGTCCGGTGGCGGTCCAGCCGCCCTTCACCCGGCGCACGGCCCCGTCGACGTCGAGGACCTTGAGCATCATCTCCAGCCGGGTCCGGCGCAGCGGGACGTACGTCTCCAGCGCGGCCGTGGAGAGCGGACGATCCTGCTCGGCCAGTACCCGGAGCGTCTCCCGAACCTCGTGCTCCGGCGGGAACGCCAGCGACCCGAAGTAGTCCCAGACGTCGCGGTCCTCGCGGCCCGGCAGCAGGACGACGGTGGCCTGCTCGGTACCGCGCCCGGCGCGTCCGACCTGCTGGTAGTAGGCGATCGGCGACGGCGGAGCCCCCAGGTTCACCACCCAGCCGAGATCGGGCTTGTCGAAGCCCATCCCCAGCGCCGACGTGGCGACCAGCGCCTTCACCCGGTTGTGCAGCAGGTCTTCCTCGGCGACGAGCCGCTCGGTCTGCTCGGTCTGACCGGAGTAGGCCGCCACCGGGTAGCCCCGCTCGCGCAGGTAGTCGGCGACGTCCTGGGTCGCCGCGACCGTGAGGCAGTAGATGATGCCGGAGCCCTCGAGCTCGTCGAGGTGGTCGGCGAGCCAGGCGAGCCGTGCCGCCTGATTCGGCAGCGCGACCACGCCGAGGTGCAGGGACGACCGGTCGAGATTTCCGCGGAGCACCAGGACGTCGTCGAGCGTGCGCGCTCCGGTGACCGACAGCTGCTCGGCGACGTCCTGGGTCACCCGTTCGTTCGCGGTCGCGGTGGTGGCCAGCACCGGGATGCCGGCGGGCAGGTCGGCGAGCATCGTCCGGATCCGGCGGTAGTCGGGCCGGAAGTCGTGGCCCCAATCGGAGATGCAGTGCGCCTCGTCGATCACCAGCAGACCGGCGCTGGCCGCCAGGCGGGGGAGCACCTCGTCGCGGAACTCCGGGTTGTTCAGCCGCTCCGGCGAGACCAGGAGGACGTCGACCTCACCCTCGCCGATCGACGCGTAGATCTGCTTCCAGTCCTCGGCGTTCGTCGAGTTGACCGTGGTCGCGCGGACGCCGGCGCGCGCGGCCGCGGCGATCTGGTTCCGCATCAGCGCGAGGAGCGGCGAGACGATCACGGTCGGCCCGGCACCGGTCGAGCGCAACAGTGCGGTGGCGACGAAGTACACCGCCGACTTACCCCACCCGGTGCGCTGGACGACGAGCGCGCGGCGCCGGTCGGCCACCAGGGCCTCGATCGCCGTCCACTGGTCGTCGCGGAGCCGGGCATCGGGATTGCCGACGAGATTCCGGAGGTGCTTCTCGGCCTGCTCCCGGAGGGCGGCCCGTTCGGTGTGCGGAGTTGCCTCGGTGGAGGCAGACATCGGTTCTCCTGATCAGGAGTGATTGGTCGAGTTGCTCGGTCGGTCGTCGCGGATGTAGACGAGCAGGTCGCCGGTCTCCAGTTTGTGGGTCTCGGGCTCGACCAGCGGGATCACCCGACCGCGCCGGGTGATCGCGATGACCACCTCGTCGAGTGTCCGCGGTGACTTGCCGACCTCGTCGCGCACCACCGACCGGCACGCGAACGCCATTCCGTGGCCGGGCGTGAGCAGGTCCTCGACGACGTCGATGACCGGCGGGTCGGTGGTCGCCAGGCCGAGCAGCCGCCCGGCCGTCGCGGAGGAGACCACGACCTGGTGGGCGCCGCTCTGCTTGAGCAGCGGCGCGTTCTCCGCCTCGCGTGCGGTCGTGACGATGCGTACCTGGCCGTTGGTCAGCTGGCGTGCGGTCAGCGTCGTCAGCACCGCGGCGTCGTCGGCGTCCGGCGCGACGATGATCGCGGTGGCCCGGTCGACCTGGGCCTGGGCGAGCACGGCGGAGCGGCCGGACGAGCCCTCCACGACCGCCAGTCCCGCGTTCACAGCCTGCTGCGCGACCCGGTGGTCACGCTCGACGACGACGATCTTCTCTTTCGGGATGCCGTTCTCCAGCAGCGCCTCGACCGCGCTGCGGCCCTTCGTGCCGTAGCCGCACACCACGTAGTGGTCCCGCACCGTCGACCTCCACCGTTCACGCCGGAACTGCCCGCGGTACTGCTCAGTCAGGACCTCGAGCGTGGTGCCGACCAGGATGATCAGGAACAAGACCCGCGCCGGCGTGATGAACAACACGTTCACCAGCCGGGCGGACGGTGATGCCGGCGCGACGTCGCCGTAGCCGGTCGTCGAGAGCGTGACCACGGCGTAGTACGCCGCGTCGAGCAGACTCAACGGGCTGCCGGTGTTGTCGTGGTAGCCGTCTCGGTCGACATACACCACCGCGACCGTAATCAGCACCAGCGACAGCGCCGCGAACATGCGGACGCCGAGGGCACGCAACGGCCCGGATCGCCGCTGGGGGAGCAGGACCGTTGCTCGCGGGAGCGCGGTTGGCGAGGCGGGACGGGTCACGATCTGCAGACGGTAGCGGTTACCGGCAACGACGGCAGCGGGGACTCGCCTGCCTGTGGACAACTGCGAGGCGGACCGTAGCGAAATAGCAAAGGCCGCCCCGCGAACGGGACGGCCTCTGGGTACGCCGACCCGCCGGGTCGCCTCTCGGCGGAAGGTCGCTCGCAGCGACTTAGTTGGGACCGGGGGCCTGGATCGGACCGACGCACTGCACACCACGGTACAGGGTCTCCTGGGGTTCCTGTCGTCGTCGGATCGTCTAGAGGCGCCGCGTGTTGCCGCAACCGTGCTTACGCTGGACCTCGTCCCACCGTCGACTGCACCGTCCGCCCAGAGGGGTGTGTGAGCTCAGGAGGCCGCCTTCGTGTCCGAACCGCCCCGTCATACCCGCCCCATCCTCGCTGCCGATCTGGAGCGACTCGCTGCCAGCTGGGCCGAGGGGGAGCCGTCCGCCCGGATGGAGCTGGCGCATGCCACCGCCGCGGCGCTGGTCTCCGCTGGGCGTGACGCGGCGGACGACCCCGCGGACCGGTTCGTGCACCTCGCGGACACCGTGGGGTTGGACACACTGGCGGAACTCTGGCGCGGGGCTCCGCCGGACTCGCTGCCGGGGGCGCTGTGGGCGCTCTACCTGCTGCGGACGTGGTGCACCGAGAACGGATCCGAGGTGGCTCGCCTCTACCGCACCGGGCGGTCGTTGGCGCCGGTCGACGAGGTCGTGGCCGGGGTTCAGGACGACGCCGACCCGGAGGCGATCGCGTCGATGGCGGACACCGTGCTCACCGGGCTCTACCACGGCGACCTGGACGTCGCGCTGGAGCGCGGTGCGGCCTTCTTCCGGGTGGTCGCCGCCGGTCGGCTCTTCCTCGCCGCCGAGGGATCGGAGGGCGACGTCGAGCGGGACCGCGCCGGGCGGAATCGTGCGTGCGCGGACGGCCTCGGCCGGGCCGCCGACGCGTGGCGTGCCGGCACCCTGCGCTGACCGGTCGTACCCGGACCGCCGTGCGCGAGTAGCGCGAGCGGATCGCGGCGCGCGAGTAGCGCGAGCGCTCGTCGCCGTGCCGGTTTCCACAACCGGGCGAGTTGTTCCAGCCCCGCCGCGAGGGGCGTCGTCCCGGACGGGATCCGGGGCCACAGTCGGCGGACATGACCACGTTCCAGTCCCCGCCCGGCCGGTCGGTGGTGCGGTTGAGCACCCCGCCGGAGATCGTCCGGGCGATCCCGCAACTCCTCGGGTTCCACCCCACCGCGAGCCTCGTCGTACTCGGCCTGACCGGCCGGCGTCTGCGGCTGCACATGACCCTGCGGATCGACCTCCCCACGACTGGCGCCGAGTCCGAGGTCGCCGACCAGGTCGCCGGTCGGCTGGCCGCCGAACGGCTCTCCGCGTGCGTCGTGGTCCTGTTCACCGAGACTGCTCCGGACGCCGGGCGAGCGCCGGCGGCGGCCGCTAACGAGCGGGGGTCGGTGGCAGATCCGGGGTCGGCACCAGTCCCGGGGTCGGCACCCGTTACCGGGCCGGTGCCAGTCTCGGGGTCGGCACCAGTTTCAGGCTCCGCACCCGTTACCGGGCCGGTGCCAGTCTCGGGGTCGGCACCAGTTTCAGGCTCCGCACCCGTTACCGGGCCGGTGCCAGTCTCGGGGTCGGCACCAGTTTCAGGCTCCGCACCCGTTACCGGGCCGGTGCCAGTCTCGGGGTCGGCACCGTCCCGGGGGCGGTCGTTCCTTCCCGGCGCGGCGGCGGCGTTCGCGGTCGAGCACGCTCTCGGCGAGGCCGGCGTGGAGGTGCGCGAGCTACTGCGGACCGAGGGCGGACGCTGGTGGTCGTACACGTGCGAGCGGCCCTGCTGTCCGCCGGACGGGCTGCCGCTCGGCTCCGGTCCCGCCACGCTGTTGGAGGTGCTGCGGGTCGCCGCGGGGCGCCCAGTGTTCGCGGATCGCTCCGAGCTGGTCGCGTCCGTGGAGCGCGACCCGGGCGAGCCGACCGACGCGCTGCTGGCGGCGATCCGAGCCCGCGAGGACGCCGTCGCCGCGGACGCGACGGGTAACCGGTCCGGTCGCGAGCTCGACGAGATCCAAGCGCTCCTTCGCGCCGCGGCCCCCGCGACGGCGGACGAGTACCCGGCGCCTGACGGGGACCCAGTGGACGGGGACCCGGCGCCTGACGGGGCACCGACCGGTGGTGCGGGCGGCGTGGGCAGTCCGTACGACGACCGGACGATCGCGCGGGTCGCGGTCGCGCTCGCCGATCTGGCCGTCCGTGACTCGTCGTTCGCCTGGACCGGCGGACCGCTCGCCGACGCAGCGGCCGGCCTCTGGCGCGAACTGGTGCGGCGCGTACCACCGCCGTACGCCGCGGCCCCGGCCACGCTGCTTGCGGTGGCTGCCTATCGTCGGGGCGACGGCGCGCTGGCCGACGCGTATCTCCGGCGGGCACTGGACGACGATCCGGACTACCGGATGGCGGATCTGGTGCTCACCAGCCTGGAGAACGGGTTCCGCCCCTCGGACATGGAATCGGCGCTCGGCCTCGGAGGTTTCCGGCACTCGGCGCCTCCCGGCTCGCGACCGGGTCGTGGTCGGAGCGGACGGCCGGACCAACGGAATTCTGCCCCCCGCCGGACCGGCGGCATGGATGCGGAATGATGGCCGCCGGATGAACGCGCCGACCGGCCCCACGTCGGTCGCGCGCCCCAGCACGAGGAGCCGGAGGAGTTGGAGATGCGCTCGCGTACCGCCGTCCGCCGGGCCGCCCGCGTGGCGGGTGTCGTCCTCGCGCTCGGCGGCTTGGCCGCCACAACGGCCTGCACGGGGGACGACCCGGAGAAGCCGTCCGCGCCGGCGACCGAGGCGGTCGCGCCCACGCTGCCGGCGTCCACCCCGGCGGCCGCGACGCCGTCCGCGTCACCGTCGGCGGTGCCGACCAGCCTGCCGCCGGCGGCGCAAGCGGGCGGGGTCTGCGCCTCGGTGACGTTCGCGGAGGTGCGGGAAGCACTCGGGATCACGTTCGAGGTCGCTGCCGCGAGCGGGAAGTCCGGCGGGGTGCGGACGTGTGTGTTGCTGCCGCTGGAGCAGTCGCTCCCGGACCTGACGTTCGTTGCCACGCCCTTGGACGGCGAGGTCTCCAAGGACGACTTCGAGAAGGATTTCGTCCCGGAGAACGCGGACGAGCAGAACGGACTCGGCCGGGCGGCGTACAAGCAGGTGGTCGCTGCCACCGGGCAGGCGGGCCCGATCGCGCGCATCGGGTGGCTCGGGGACGAGACCGTCTACACGCTCTCGCTCACTACGGAGAAGGCGACCGGGACGCCGGGCGCCCAAGCGTTCCTGCCGAAGCTCGTGAAGCTCGCGCCGAAGCTGATCCCGAGCTGAGCCAGACCGAACGGGGGGCCGCTGGTTCGGGCCACCGTGGGTGGACCCGCGCCGCGGAGAAGTTGTGGTGCTCGCCGGCTGGTCGGAGCTGCAGGCTCGGCTGACTTGGTCGGCGAGATCTCGTCGATCATGGCGTGGACGCTCCTTCGTGGGCACGACGTCGAGGGGAGTCGTCCAGCGAGCCGCGCCGCCTGCGCGCCTCGATGGAAGCATCTCCTGGCGCGCCTGGGGCGAGGTTGCAGTTCCACTCTTACCGGACGCTCGCTAACGGAACACTGCGCGTGGCGACTGCTGGGCGCGGGTTGGCCGCGGAACTGCCGGTCGCCGGGGAGTCGTCGAACACGTCGCTCGTGGGGCGCATGTGCGTGCCGGTGCGGGGTATTCCGGCGCGGTCGATAGCTCGTGGCACCAGTGGAGGGGGCAGCGTTACTCATGCAGAACAACCCGGTGCAGAACGTCGCCGACAGCGGCCGGTCGGCCCGCGACGACCTCGTTGAGCAGGACCTGGAGATCGACCCGGACAACCACGCGGACGTGGCGGAGGAGTTCGCCGAGGAAGCGGGGATCGATCCGACTCCCCACCAGGTCGAGGAGTACGTCGCGCTCCAGGACCCCCACCCGGCGCCCTGACCGCGCGCCGCCCGGTTTTCGGGAATACAACCTCTGCGGGCACCCCCAGAGGTGTTCTTTCGGGGAATCCCGGCGCGGCCTACACCCGCTACCGCCGCGGACGCGACAGCGCCCGCGGCACGAGCCGCGGGCGCTGCATTGCTGGCGTTCCGACCGGGAGCTCGCCCAGAGCGAGGCGGGCGTCTGAGCGGGCCGGTGACCGGCAGGAGCAAGCCGCCGACGGGATCGGCACCCCGAGCCGGGACGTCGGGAGGCCATGACGTCGAGCGGGCCGTCGTGAACAGGCTCGCGCGGGCGGGTCGGACCCCGCCCGCGGCGGGCGGGCCCTAGGAAGAGCTGACGAAGACCAGGTTCGCCAACGAGCGCGGGATTTTCACGGTCGTGTCGCCGTGGGTCAGCGTCACGTCGCGGTCGGATCGGTCCACGAGCACCGACACCCCCGGCTCCACGCCCGCCGAGTGCAGGTCGTGGATCAGGCTGGTGTCGCCCTGGAGCTGCTCCGAGAGGCGCCGGATGACGACCTCGTCGCCGGTCGGCGCGGTCGCGAGCGTGACCTCACGCGTCGGCTTCAGGTCCGGCTCGTGGATGTCGGCGTCGAGTTCGGCGAGGCCGGGGATCCGGTTGCCGTACGGCGACACCCGCGGCCGGCCGAGCAGCTGGTACACCTTGCGCTCGACCTCGGCGCTCATGACGTGCTCCCAGCGGCAGGCCTCGGCGTGCGCCTGTTCGTACTCCAACCCGATCACGTTGACGAGCAGCAGTTCGGCCAGCCGGTGCTTCCGCATGACCGACACGGCGCGGTGCCGGCCGAGCTCGGTCAGCTCCAGGTGCCGGTCGCCCTGCACGGTGAGGAGCCCGTCGCGCTCCATCCGCGCGACCGTCTGGCTCACCGTCGGCCCGCTCTGGTGCAGTCGCTCGGCAATGCGCGCCCGCAGCGGCGTGATCCCTTCTTCCTCGAGCTCGAGGATGGTGCGCAGGTACATCTCCGTGGTGTCGATCAGGTCACTCACGTCGCCGCCTCGCTTCTTTCACCGCTGCCTCGGTGGTCCGTCCGGGACCACTCGCTCCCGCCGACGCCGTCCGGCCGACCGGAAGTGCCACGATTCTCGCCGGTTGGGCCCCAGCTCGTGACACGGGCTCTCCTGGGGTCAGCATACCCCCCGTCCGTCATTTTCTTGAACCATTCAAGATATAGGTGATCGCCCCCACGACCTGCTCCGATCCGCCCGGAAACGTCACCGTCGCTCGGCCGTGCCCGCACGATCCGTAACGGCACGGACCGGGGTTGAGGCACCGATGGTGACGGGCCCCGCGAACGTCCTGTGGACAGCCGCTCCGCGGGGCGGCTCCGCGTGATGAGATGAGTGGGTGACGACTGAGCGGTCCCGGCCGGCGACGGAGCAGACGCCGGATGTCGAGATCACCGCGGAGACCCAGGCTGCTCCGGTCACCGTGGTTTGGGATCCGGCGGTGGCCGCCTACAACTTCGGCGACCACCCCCTCGACCCGGTCCGGGTGGAGCTGACGATCGCGCTCGCCCGCGAACTCGGCGTCCTCGATCGGCCGAACGTGTCGGTCATCGCCGCGCCCCCGGCCGACCGGCAGACGCTGCGGCTGGTGCACCAGGAGGCGTACCTGCACGCGGTGCAAGCCGCCCCGCACGATCCGTTCTTCCGGGGCTGGGGCCTGAACACCCCGGACAACCCCTTGTTCGAGGGCATGCACGACGCGGCGTCCCTGATCACCGGCATGAGCGTCCGGGCCGCCGAGGCGGTCTGGCGCGGCGAGGCGCTGCACGCGGTCAACGTCGCGGGCGGTCTCCACCACGCGATGCCCGATCGGGCCAGCGGATTCTGCGTGTACAACGACCCGGCGATCGCGATCGCCCGGATGCTGGAGCTGGGCGCCGAGCGGGTGGCCTACATCGACATCGACGTCCACCACGGTGACGGCGTCCAAGCGGTGTTCTGGAACGACCCGCGCGTTCTCACGGTCAGCCTGCACGAGTCGCCGGTCTCGCTGTTCCCCGGCACCGGCTTCCCCACCGAGGTCGGCGGCCCGGACGCGGAGGGCACCGCGGTGAACGTCGCGATCCCGGCGGGCACCGGCGACGCGGCCTGGCTGCGGGCGTTCCACGCGGTGGTGCCGTCGGTGGTCCGGGCGTTCCGGCCGCAGGTGATCGTCAGCCAGTGCGGCTGCGACTCCCACTTCCGCGACCCGCTGGCCAACCTGATGCTCTCCGTCGAGGGGCAGCGCGCCGCACAGCTGGCGATGCGACGACTCGCCCACGAGCTGACCGGCGGCCGCTGGGTGGTGTTCGGTGGTGGCGGGTACGGCCTGGTGGACGTCGTCCCTCGGACCTGGTCGCACCTGCTGGCCACCGCCACCGGCGAGCCGGTGACCACGTCGCACGCGATCCCGAACAACTGGCGGGGCTTCGCCGCGTCGAAGCGGCCGGCCGCGCGTGTCCCCACGGTGATGGGTGACGGGGCGGACATCACATACCTGCCGTGGGATCCGGGTTCGCGCACCGACCCGATCGACCGGGCCATCCTGGCCACTCGCCGAGCGGTGTTCCCGCTGCACGGCCTCGACCCCGACGACCCCCGCGACTGACATGCCCGACGACCACCCGGCCACCTCGCCCTCCGGCTCCGGCGCCCTCTCCGACGATGGCGCCGCTGGGAACGACGCATCCGCGGACGCCACTCCCCGCGACGGCGCGGCCGGGGACGGCACCACGGGCAGCGCCGACTCCGGCGCGACGGACCTCCGCGAAACCGTGGCCGGTGAAGGCGGAGCGGAGCCCACCGCGGAAGATCCGGCCGCGAAGCCCTACCCCGAGCACCGCCAGGCCGACGTCGTCCTCTCCGACGGCGGCACGGTCCATCTCCGTCCGATCCGGCCCGACGATGCGGACGCGATCGTCGCGCTGCACTCCCGGTTCTCCGACCGCACCCGCTACCTGCGGTACTTCTCGCCGTACCCGCGCATCCCCCCGCGGGACCTGAAGCGGTTCACCGAGGTCGACCACGCCGGCCGCGAGGCGCTCGTCGCCGTGCTCGGCTCCGACCTGATCGCCGTGGGCCGGTACGAGCAGCTGTCCGATCCCGACACCGCTGAGGTCGCGTTCGTCGTCGAGGATGCCCACCAGGGCCGCGGTATCGCTTCGGTGATGCTCGAGCACCTCGCCGAAGCCGCGCGGGAAGAGGGCATCACCCGGTTCGTCGCCGAGATCCTGCCGCAGAACGGCGCGATGATCCGGGTGTTCACCGACGCAGGCTACGAGGTTGCCCGCAGTTTCGAGGACGGCGTCGTCCACCTCACGTTCGACACCCAGGAGACGCCGCAGATCCTGGAGGTGCTGCACGACCGCGAGCGCCGCACCGAGGCGCGGTCGATCCGCCGTCTGATGAACCCGTCGGCGGTCGCGGTGGTCGGCGTCGGCCGCGAGCCCGGCGGTATGGGCCGCGCGGTGTTCGAGAACCTCCGCGACGCGCAGTTCACCGGCCCGATCTACCCGGTCAACCCCAACGCCGCCGAGATCGATGGCGTCCTGGCGTACCCGTCCGTGCGGCAGATCCCCGGTCAGGTCGATCTGGCGGTGATCGCGGTACCTGCTGAACAGGTCCGGTCGGTCGTCGAGGACTGTGCGGCCAAGCAGGTCGCCGGCCTGGTCATCCTGTCCAGCGGGTTCGCCGAGATCGGTCCGGAGGGCGCCCGCGCCCAGGCCGAGTTGGTCGAGATGGCGCGGATCAACGGCATGCGTGTGGTCGGCCCCAACTGCTTCGGGCTGGCCAACACCGACCCGGCGGTCTCGCTCAACGCCACGCTCGCACCGCACGTGCCAGGCCGCGGCCGAGTCGGCTTCTTCACCCAGTCCGGCGCACTGGGGATCGCGCTGCTCGCCGAGGTCGACCGCCGTGGCCTCGGCCTCTCGACGTTCGCGTCGGCCGGCAACCGGGCCGACGTCTCCGGCAACGACCTGCTGCAGTACTGGCGGGACGACCCGGAGACCGACGTCGTGATGATGTACCTCGAGACCTTCGGCAACCCGCGCAAGTTCACCCGGGTCGCCCGCGGCCTGGCCCGCCGCAAGCCGGTCGTCGTCCTCAAGAGCCGAGGTGTCACCCCCGGTCTCGCCGGTGGGCCTGGCGAGCGCGGCCTGCAGGCCCTCTACCGGGCGTCCGGCGTCATCCGGGCCGAGGCGCTGGGGGAGATGTTCAACATCGGGCAGCTGCTGGCCTACCAGCCGCTGCCGGCCGGCCGACGGACGGCGGTGATCGGCAACGCGGCCGTGCTCGTGGCGCTCGCCGCCGACGCGTGCGCGGCCAACGGCCTGGAGGTCCCGACCGATCGGCGAATCGACGTCGGTCCGGACGTCACCCCCGACGAGCTGCGGGCGGCCCTGCGCTCCGCGGTCGACGACCCGGAGATCGACGCGGTGCTGGTGGTGTTCGTGCCCGCGCTGGCGGTCCCGGAGTCCGCCTACGCCGACGTCCTTCGTGAGGTGGGAGCCGACGCGCGGGTGCCGGTGATCGCCTCCTTCCTGGCCGCCAACGGCATGCCCGAACGGCTGCGCCGCCTAGTGCCGGTGGGCGCGTCCGACGCCGATGCGGACGCGGTGGAGCGCTCCGCCTCCGGAGAGGACCCGGACCGCACCGTGCTGCTGCCCAGCCAGGACTTCATGGTCGCGCGCGGCTCGGTGCCGTCCTACGCGACGCCGGAGGCGGCCGCCCGCACGCTCGGCAAGGTGGCGACGTACGCGGAGTGGCGGCGTGCTCCGGCCGGTCAGCTGCCGTACCTGCTCAACACCGACGTGGGCCGCGCGCGCACGATCGTCGGCCGGACGATCGACAAGCACCCGGACGGCGTCGACCTCGAGGACGGTGACGCGGAGGAGCTGCTCGCCGCGTACGGCATCAGCGTCTGGCCGAGCCGGCGCGTGGTGGGGGCGGAAGCGGTGGTGGCCGCGGCGTCCGAGCTCGGTTACCCGGTCGCGGTGAAGGCCGCGGACGAGACACTTCGGCACCGCGCGGATCTCGGCACGGTGCGGCTCGACGTCGACTCGCCCCGGGACGCTCGTGCGGCCTACCACGGCATCGCGGCAGCGTCCGGCGACCCGAACCCGACCGTGCTCGTGCAGCGAATGGCACGCGGCGGCGTGGTGTGCGTGGCCGAGGTCGTCCAGGACGCCGCGTTCGGTCCGGTCGTCGGGTTCGGCCTGGGCGGCATCGCCACCGAGCTGATCGGCGACCGGGCCTGGCGCGCGGCGCCGCTCACCGACCGCGACGCCCACGACCTGCTTCGCGAACCGCTGGCGTCGCCGATGCTGTTCGGATACCGGGGTGCGCGCCCGGTCGACGCGGCCGCCTGTGAGGATCTGCTGCTCCGGGTCGGTGCGCTCGCCGACGAACTGCCGGCGCTGCGTGCACTGATGCTCAACCCGGTGCTCGCGTCCCCGGAGGGCATCACCGTGCTGCACGCGACCGTCCGGATCGAGCGCCCCACCCGTCGTCTCGACGAGGGCGC
>NZ_BAAAYN010000090.1 GCF_039536245.1 Cryptosporangium minutisporangium
CAGTTCCCTACTCTCACATGGGGAGACCCCACACTACCATCGGCGCTACGGCGTTTCACTTCTGAGTTCGGCATGGGGTCAGGTGGGACCACCGCGCTAGTGCCGCCAGGCAAATTCTGTTTTATCAACACGTTTCACCAACGTATCGATTAATCTGTATCAGAGCTGAAAATTCTCTCAAATCGCCAAAACATCTTCGGCGTTGTAAGGTTAAGCCTCACGGTTCATTAGTACCGGTTAGCTCAACGCATCGCTGCGCTTACACACCCGGCCTATCAACGTCATCGTCTTTAACGTTCCTTCAGGAGACTTAAAGTCTCAGGGAGAACTCATCTCGGGGCAAGTTTCGTGCTTAGATGCTTTCAGCACTTATCTCTTCCGCATTTAGCTACCGGGCAGTGCCATTGGCATGACAACCCGAACACCAGTGATGCGTCCACTCCGGTCCTCTCGTACTAGGAGCAGCCCCCCTCAATTCTCCAACGCGCACGGCGGATAGG
>NZ_BAAAYN010000091.1 GCF_039536245.1 Cryptosporangium minutisporangium
CTTCCAGCCACACGTACAGGCCGGCCGCGGTGCTGTGCGGGGCGACCGCGCGCCTCAGCGCGGCGAGGAGGACGGCCTGGGCGCTGAGGCCGTGCAGGCGGGTCACATCCAGTTGCAGGTAAGTCCCGGCCCGCGTGGAGAGCCGACGGCGCACCCGGATCCGTTGGCCGATCGTGGCGGCTGCAGCGGCCACCGTGGAACCGACCGACCGACCCGGACCCGGTCAGGTGAGGTTTCGCGGCCGCGGCGAGGTCCTCCCACCGGCGCGGGTCGCGGTCCCGTTCGCCGGCGGCGGCGGACGGGATTCCGGGTGCGGCGCCGTCCGGTGGGTGCTGACCGTCGGACAGCAACCGGTAGGCGTGTTCGAGGTCGGCGATGAGTATCTGCCAGGAGACGACGTCGACGATCAGATGGTGGGCGATCAGATACAGCCAGGCGTGGGCGCCGGCCGGGTCGTGCACGATCGTGAAGGCGGCCAGACGACCGCCGTCGATGCTGATCGGGTAGTGCAGGGCGCGCAGCGCGGTGTCCAGCACGGTCGCCGAGCGTTCGGTCGGCAGATGCCCGGCGTCGTCGGGCAGGGTGTGCTCCTGGACGAGGTCGGGGCGGGGCCGCT
>NZ_BAAAYN010000092.1 GCF_039536245.1 Cryptosporangium minutisporangium
CCGCCGGAACCATCCTGGGCCTGACCCCGATCCAGCTGTGGTTCTTCAGCCAGCAGTTCGCCGATCCCGACCACTTCCACCAGGCGCGGCTGTTCGCGATCCCCGCGCACTGCGACCTCAGCCGGCTGCGGGCGGCGTTGACCTGGGTCACCGGCCACCACGATGCCTTCCGCACCCGATTCGCCCGCACCGGCGGACGCTGGAGCGCGGTCCTGGATGAGCGGCCCCGCCCCGACCTCGTCGGGGAGCACACCCTGCCCCGCGACACCGGGCAGCTACAGGCCGGACGCTCGGCGACCGTGCTGGACACCGCGTTGCGCGCCCTGCACCACCCGATCAGCATCGACGGCGGACGCCTGGCCGCCTTCACGATCGTGCACGACCCGGACGGCCCCGACGCCTGGCTGTACCTGATCGCTCACCATCTGATCGTCGACGTCGTCTCCTGGCAGATCCTCGCCGCCGACCTCGAACACGCCTACCGAATCCTGTCCGACGGCCAGCAACCACCGGACGGCACAGCACCCGGAATCCCATCCGCCGCCGGCGGACAGCACCGCAACCCGCGCCGGTGGGAAGGCTTCGCCGCTGCCGCGAAACCACGCCTGACCGGAACCAGGATCGATACTGGGCCCCCCGTGGCCGCCATCACCGCCCAACGGATCCGGGTGCGCCGTCGGCTCTCCACCCGGGCCGGGACCTACCTGCAACTGGACGTGCCCCGCCTGCACGGCCTCAGCGCCCAAGCCGTCCTTCTCGCCGCGCTGAGGCGCGCAGTCGCACCGCACAGCACCGCGAACGGCCTGTACGTGTGGCTGGAAGGCCACGGCCGGACCGGCGGCGCCCGTCTCGACCATGTCGTCGGCTGGCTAACCTCCCTGCAGCCGGCACTGTTCACCGCCGAGGACGCCGTACCCGCCCGGCTGGTCGACGCGGCCCGCAGCATCCACCGCCAGATCAGCGCCGCGCCTGACGCCGGTACCAGTTTCGGAGACACCGTCCTCCTGCGGCCCGGGTCCGCGCTGCACCGGCGGCTCACCGACGGCGGTCAACCCCAGATCACCTTCAACTACCTCGGGCAATCGGCCGGCGACACCGACCGCATTCTGCAACCGGCACCAGGGCCCGACCACGCGACGATCGGCGACCGCAACGTTCTGCCGACACCCGTCGACCTCACCGTCGCCCCCGCCCTCGACGGCACCGTCACCTGCGAGTTCTC